>NZ_JBIUWQ010000026.1:0-82870 GCF_044743525.1 Pseudomonas sp. NPDC087598
CATTACCTTCAGCAAATTCACGCGGCCGTACATCGACAGCGTGGATAAAGCGCGGGCCATGGTACAACAAATCAACAAAGCCGCTGAAACCGACGGCTTCCGCCCGATCATCTTCGACACCATCGTCAATCAGGACATCCGTGAGATTCTCGCAACGTCCAATGGTTTCATGATCGACATTTTCTCGACCTTCCTCGCCCCGCTCGAGCAGGAACTGACCGAGCATTCTTCCTACACCGTCGGCAAGTCCCATTCGATCGGGCACAACTCCAATTACATGGAGCGTATCGAGGCGGTGAACTTCGCCCTCGACAACGACGACGGTGCGCGCACGCACTATTACGACAAGGCCGACCTGATACTAGTGGGCGTGTCGCGCTGTGGTAAGACGCCGACGTGCCTGTACATGGCGATGCAATTCGGTATTCGTGCGGCGAACTATCCGCTGACCGAAGACGACATGGAGCGCCTGACCCTGCCAGCCGCCCTGCGCGCCCACCAGCACAAGCTGTTCGGCCTGACCATCGACCCGGATCGTCTCACCGCGATCCGTAACGAGCGCAAACCCAACAGCCGCTATTCGAGCTACGCCCAGTGCGAATTCGAAGTGCGCGAAGTGGAAAACCTGTTCCGCCGCGAGAACATCCCGAACATCAATTCCACGCATTTTTCGGTGGAAGAGATTTCGGCGAAGATTCTGGTGGAGAAAGGCGTGGAGCGGCGTTTCAAATAGTTTTGTGGCGCCTGATCTGGCGCCATCGCGAGCAGACTCACTCCTACAGTTGATCTCCAGTGGACACAGATCACGTGTACGACAGAGATCCATTGTAGGAGTGAGCCTGCTCGCGATGAACGATCACACGGTCTCTGTCAGTGCGCGGTTTAAAGCCTCAAACCCCGCCAGCAACAAGCCGTCATCCCCCACCGAATTACACACACTCACCCGAATGAACTGCGGCACCGCCGCATGCCCCACCGCAAACGCCTCGGCGGTAGCAACCAGGTAGTTACGCTCTTTCAGATCAGCGGCAATCTGCGATGCGCGCCACTCCTCAGGCACTTCCACCCAGAAATGCGGACTGTGGCTATGGGTCTTGAAGCTCAAGCCCGCCAGTTCACCCGCAACCAATGCCTTGCGCCTGGTGATCTCGTTGATCTGCTCGTCCAGCAAACGCTCAGCCATGCCGTTTTCGATCCACTGGCTCGCCACTTCCATCGCCAACGGGTTGGCCATCCAGCAAGTACCGCGAATCGCCGAACTGAGGCGCCCGATCAAGGCCTGCGGCGCATGCAGATAGCCGACGCGCAACCCTGCCGAAACAGCCTTGCTCAAACTGCCGATCAACACCGAACGCTCCGGGGCGTAACAGCTCAGAGGCAGCGGGCGCTGACGGTCGAGCACCGCATGGGCTTCGTCTTCGAGCACAAGCAGGTTGTGCTCTCGACAGACCTCGGCAATCGCCTCGCGCCGTGAGGCAGACATGACCGCAGCCGTAGGATTCTGGATCGTCGGCGTGCAATACAAAGCCGAGACGCGATGCTGACGGCAGATGTCCTGCAGTGACGAAGGCAACAGCCCTTGGTCATCCATCGCGGCACCGATCAGTTTTATCCCGAGCTGACGTGCGACGCTGATCAATCCGGGGTAGGACAAATGCTCGGTGACCACGGTATCGCCGGCCTTGAGCAACCCCATCAACGCACACAGCAGGCCATGCTGCCCACCGTTGACGCACAGCACTTGATCGGCGTGCGGCACAAAATCCCCGTGCTGCAGCCACTCAGCACCCGCCGCGCGATGCCGTGGCAGCCCGCCTTCTGCGGTGTAACCGGTCAACTGTTGCAAGCGACGCGGATCACTGGCCAGGGCGTGCAGCGCCTGACTCAGCAAGGCGGTTTCCTGTCCGGGGATCGGCTGATTCCGACTCATGTCGAAGCAGGCTTGCGGTTCATCGCTGACATTGCGAAAGCCTTTGTCTTGCGGGCGTTCCATCCCGCGCTGACGCACATAAGTGCCATCGCCTACACGCGCCACCACCAGCCCAACTCGTTCCAACTCGCCGTAAGCACGACTGATGGTGCCGATGGTGACGCCCAGACTGTCAGCCAACAGCCTATGCGGCGGCAGCTTGCTACCGGCTTCGATGACTCCGGCGCCGATGGCTTTTTCGACCGCATCGGCGAGACGTTTGTACTTCACACCCACGCCATGGGCGAGGCCGTCGCGGAGGATTGACACCATGGCAATACTTACTTTGACACTCATTCTCGCCCCGAATAGCGTACTGAAAACAGGTTCAATCAGGGATAGACCTTTTCAGCGACGAGGTCAATCCTGCCGTCCGGAGCAGCCAGCATGTCATCGACCGCCGTCAGCACACCGTTGAACATCAGCAAGCCGTGGCTCGGCGGGTTCATCACCAGCCTGTTGTTTCTCATCGTCTGTCTGAGTTGGGGCACCACGTGGCTGGGGATAAAGATTGCGGTAGAAAGCGTGCCGCCCCTGACAGCCGCCGGCCTGCGCTTTCTGATTGCCTTCCCGTTGTTTCTCGGCTTCGCCGTATTACGCAAAGAACCGTTGCTGTTTCCCCGGCAAAGTCGCTGGTTTTTCGTGTTCGTCACGTTGTCGTACTTCAGCCTGCCGTACTACCTGCTCAACTACGGCGAGATGCACGTTTCTTCCGGCCTGACCGCACTGTTGTTCAGTGGCATGCCGGTGTTCATCCTGATTTTTTCCGCAGTGTTTCTGCGCGAGAAAATCCACTCCGCACAAATGTTCGGCATCGCCATCGGCTTCGGCAGTCTGTTCATGATCATCCGCAGCCAGGGCTTGCATCTGGATCAGGCGGAATGGCTTGGCGTGCTGGCGATTCTCAGCGCAGCGATCATGCATGCGCTGTGCTACGTGGTAACCAAAAAGCATGGCAGCGCGATCAGCGTGATCACTTACAACACCCTGCCCATCGGCATCGCCGGATTGATGCTGCTGGTGGTTGGCCTGGTTTTCGAAAGCCCGGCATTCACGTCCATCACCACACGCTCGTGGGGCGCCCTGCTCTACCTCGGGCTAGTGGCGTCGGTCGGCGGCTTTATCGTCTATTTCATCCTGCTCAAACGTTTGAGTCCGGTCCTTCTGTCGTTCGTCTTCATCATCTTTCCGGTGTTCGCCGTGATCATTGGCGCCTGGTACGAAGGCACGGAAATCTCTCGGGACCTGATGCTCTATTCGGCAACCCTGCTCGCCGGTTTTGCCATCACCAAGCTGCCCGTCAAACGCTGAAAAACATTCGCCGATTCACTGCAAGACTCACATTGAACATTGGAGGTTCATATGTCGGTACACACCATGGAAACCCTCAGCCTGTTTAACAATGCACCCTACCAGCGCGACTTCAGTGCCCGGGTCATCGCCGTGGTTGATCAAGCCGTCGTGCTCGAACACACCCTTTTCTACCCCACCGGCGGCGGGCAACCCGGAGATATCGGGTATTTCAGCCTGCCGGATGGCACGCGGATCAACGTCACGGGAACAGTGCGCGACCCTTTGTTGCCGTCGATCATCTGGCATCAGGTGGAGCAATGCCCGCCGCACCTATGCACGGGCGCCCTGCTCAATGCCAGCCTCGATTGGGAGCGGCGCTATCAACACATGAAGATGCACACGTGCCTGCACTTGCTGGGCTCGATCATCAATGCGCCAGTGACCGGGTGCAGCATCAGTGCTGACAAGGGACGTCTGGATTTCGACCTGCCGGAAATGACCCTCGACAAAGAGCGCATCACTGGCGAACTCAACGCGCTGATTGAGCAGGCCATTCCAGTCAGCACCCTGTCGATGCCAGCCTCGGAGTACCCCGCACTGCTGGAAAGTACCGGCAGCAAAACCGCGAAACCGCCAGTGATCCAGGGCGACCTGCGGATGGTCGAAGTCATCGGTATCGATATCCAGCCCTGTGGCGGTACTCATGTGCAAAACACCCGGGAAATCGGCCGGGTGTTTTGCGAAAAAATCGAGAAGAAAAGCAGGAACAACCGACGGGTGATCCTGCGATTTGAATGACAGCGCTGGTGCCGACCTCAGATCACCAACAGGTCGACAAAGCGGTTCACCGGGGTCGCTTCCAGCTGCGCCTGATCCTTGCACAACGCAAAGATCTTGGCGCAGCGCTGCCCGGTGAAGCGCGTGGCGAGGTTTGCCTTGAACTTGTCTTCGAGCAACGGAATGCCCTCGACACGGCGTCGACGATGACCGATCGGGTACTCCACCACCACGTTCTCGGTACTTGAACCGTCCTTGAAAAACACCTGCACGGCGTTGGCAATCGAGCGTTTGTCGGCTTCCAGATACTCACGGGTGAAGCGCGGCTCTTCGACAATGACCATTTTCTCGCGCAGCACATCGATGATCGGATGCGCCTTGTGGAAGTCGTCTTCGTATTGCTCGGCCACCAGATTGCCAAAGGCCAGCGGCACAGCGGTCATGTACTGAATGCAGTGATCGCGGTCAGCCGCGTTGGCCAGCGGCCCGACCTTGGAGATGATGCGAATCGCCGATTCATGGGTGGTGATGACGATTTTGTCGATCTCGTGCAGACGATTGCGCACTTGTGGATGCAGTGTGACGGCGGCTTCGCAGGCCGTTTGTGCGTGGAACTCGGCGGGGAAGCTGATTTTGAACAGGACGTTTTCCATCACGTAACTGCCGAACGGTCGCGAGAAACTGAAGGCGCGCTTGTCTTCGGGCTTCAACGCCAGATCGTTGTTGGTATGGCTGAACAACACATCGTAGAACCCCCACTGCCTGGCACTCAACACCCCCGGAATGCCCATCTCGCCGCGCATGGCGATGTCAGCCAGACGCACGCCGCGACTCGACGCATCCCCCGCCGCCCAGGATTTCCGCGATCCGGCATTCGGCGCATGCCGATAAGTGCGCAGCGCCTGGCCATCGGCGAAGGCATGGGACAGCGCTGACAGCAGTTGCTCGCGATTGGCGCCCATGAGTTTGGCGGTGACGGCGGTCGAGGCGACTTTAACCAGAATAACGTGGTCGAGGCCTACACGGTTGAAGGAGTTTTCCAGGGCGATCACCCCCTGAATTTCGTGGGCGATGATCATCGCTTCCAGCACATCGCGCAGGGTCAGCGCTGCTTCGCCATTGGCCAGACGTTTTTGCGACAAGTGATCGGCTACCGCAAGAATCCCGCCGAGGTTATCCGACGGATGTCCCCACTCGGCAGCGAGCCAGGTGTCGTTGTAGTCGAGCCAGCGGACGATGCAGCCAATGTCCCACGCTGCCTTGACCGGGTCGAGGCGATACGACGTGCCCGGCACTCGCGCGCCGAACGGCACGACGGTGCCCTCGACGATAGGGCCGAGATGTTTGGTGCATTCGGGGAAACGCAACGCCAGCAGGCCACAGCCCAGCGTATCCATCAGGCAGTTGCGGGCGGTGTTCAGGGCTTCGCTGGATTCGACTTTGTAGCTGAGGACGTAATCGGCGATGTCCTGCAGGACTTGGTCGTAGTCGGGACGGTTGTTCAGGTCGACGTTGGCGCTCATGTTCGATTCACTCTTGCAGTGGTTCGTTGATGGGAGCTCGGTTCAGGCTGGCAAATTTTTATTTTTGAAATGCAATCCCCTTGTAGGAGCTGCCGAAGGCTGCGATCTGTTGATCTTGATCTAAAAAAAGATCAAAAGATCGCAGCCTTCGGCAGCTCCTACAGGGGGTTATTGGTTGATCAGAAACAGTCGCCCGGGATGCGCACGTAGCCTTCCATCAGCACCCGTGCGCTGCGGCTCATGATGGCTTTTTTCACCACCCATTCGCCGTTTTCCAGGCTGGCCTCGGCGCCGACGCGCAAGGTGCCGGACGGATGACCGAAGCGCACGGCGTTGCGTTCTACGCCGCCCGCCGCGAGGTTCACCAGCGTTCCGGAAATCGCCGCTGCCGTACCGATCGCCACGGCTGCCGTGCCCATCATCGCGTGGTGCAACTTGCCCATCGACAGCGCGCGCACCAGCAAATCAACGTCACCCGCGCCAATCGCCTTGCCGCTCGACGCAACATAATCCGCAGGCTTGGCGACGAACGCGACTTTCGGTGTGTGCTGACGTTTGGCCGCTTCATCCAGATTGGCAATCAGGCCCATGCGCAGGGCGCCGTAGGCACGAATCGTCTCGAACATCTGCAAGGCTTTCGGATCGCTGTTGATCGCGCCCTGCAGTTCGGTGCCGGTGTAACCGATGTCTTCGGCGTTGACGAAAATCGTCGGAATCCCGGCGTTGATCATGGTTGCCTTGAAGGTGCCGACACCCGGCACTTCCAGCTCATCGATGAGGTTGCCGGTGGGGAACATAGAACCGCCGCCGCCCTCTTCTTCCGCCGCCGGGTCCATGAATTCGACCTGCACTTCAGCGGCTGGAAAGGTCACGCCGTCGAGTTCGAAATCACCGGTTTCCTGCACTTCGCCGTTGGTGATCGGCACGTGGGCGATAATGGTCTTGCCGATGTTCGCCTGCCACACGCGCACCACCGCCACGCCGTTGTGTGGAATGCGGCTGGCGTCGACCAGACCGTTGCTGATGGCGAACGAACCGACCGCTGCCGAGAGATTGCCGCAGTTGCCGCTCCAGTCGACGAAAGGCTTGTCGATCGAGACCTGACCGAACAGGTAATCGACGTCGTGATCGGCCTTGATGCTCTTCGACAGGATCACGGTTTTGCTGGTGCTGGAAGTCGCGCCGCCCATGCCGTCGATCTGTTTGTCGTACGGGTCGGGGCTGCCGATTACGCGCAATAGCAAAGCATCACGGGCCGGGCCGGGAATCTGCGCTGCTTCGGGCAGATCATTGAGGCTGAAGAACACGCCTTTGCTGGTGCCGCCGCGCATGTAGGTCGCGGGGATTTTTATCTGTGGTGCGTGAGCCATGGGTACTCCCTCAAAACGACCAAAGGACTCATCATCCCTTGGTCGCTTAACATGATTTAAACGGCAACCGCCGACTCTTCAAGGAAGTCCTGAGCGAAGCGTTGCAACACGCCGCCAGCCTCGTAGATCGAAACTTCTTCAGCGGTATCCAGACGGCAGGTCACCGGCACGTCGACGCGCTCGCCGTTCTTGCGATGGATCACCAGCGTCAGGTCGGCGCGTGGCGTACGTTCGCCGATCACGTCGTAGGTTTCGCTGCCGTCGATGGCCAGGGTGTGACGGTCGGTGCCCGGCTTGAACTCCAGCGGCAACACGCCCATGCCGACGAGGTTGGTACGGTGAATGCGCTCGAAACCCTCAGCGGCAATCGCCTCGACACCGGCCAGCCGCACGCCTTTCGCCGCCCAGTCACGGGACGAACCCTGACCGTAATCGGCGCCGGCAATAATGATCAGCGGCTGCTTGCGTTCCATGTAAGTTTCGATGGCTTCCCACATGCGCATGACTTTGCCTTCCGGCTCGACACGGGCCAGCGAACCCTGTTTGACCTTGCCGTTTTCCACGACCATTTCGTTGAACAGTTTCGGGTTGGCAAACGTTGCGCGCTGCGCGGTCAGGTGGTCGCCACGGTGGGTGGCGTAAGAGTTGAAATCCTCTTCCGGCAGGCCCATTTTCGCCAGGTATTCGCCGGCGGCGCTGTCGAGCATGATCGCGTTCGACGGCGACAAGTGATCGGTGGTGATGTTGTCCGGCAGCACCGCCAGCGGCCGCATGCCTTTCAGCGGGCGAGCGCCGGCCAGCGCACCTTCCCAGTACGGCGGACGGCGGATGTAGGTGCTCATTTCGCGCCAGTCGTACAACGGCGTGACTTTCGGGCCGGTGTCTTCATGGACGGCGAACATCGGAATGTAGACCTGACGGAATTGCTCAGGCTTGACCGAAGACTTCACCACAGCGTCGATTTCTTCGTCGCTCGGCCAGATGTCTTTCAGGCGGATTTCCTTGCCGTCGACCACGCCCAACACATCCTTCTCGATATCGAAACGGATGGTCCCGGCAATGGCGTACGCGACCACCAGTGGCGGCGATGCGAGGAACGCCTGCTTGGCATACGGATGGATGCGGCCGTCAAAGTTTCGGTTGCCGGAAAGCACGGCGGTGGCGTATAGATCGCGGTCGATGATTTCTTGCTGGATCAGCGGATCGAGTGCGCCGGACATGCCGTTGCAGGTTGTGCAGGCGAAGGCGACGACGCCGAAACCGAGTTGCTCCAGTTCCGTGGTCAGCCCCGCTTCGTCGAGGTACAGCGCCACGGTTTTCGAGCCCGGCGCCAGCGAGGATTTGACCCACGGTTTACGGGTCAGGCCGAGCTTGTTGGCGTTGCGCGCGATCAGGCCGGCAGCAATCACGTTGCGCGGGTTACTGGTGTTGGTGCAACTGGTGATGGCGGCGATGATCACCGCACCGTCGGGCATTTGGCCGGGGACTTCTTCCCACTGACCGGAGATGCCTTTGGCCGCCAGATCCGAAGTCGCAACGCGAGCGTGCGGGTTGCTCGGGCCGGCCATGTTGCGCACTACCGAAGACAGGTCGAAGGTCAGACCGCGCTCATACTGCGCGCTCTTCAGGCTATCGGCCCACAGGCCGGTGGTCTTGACGTAGTGCTCGACCAACTGTACTTGCTGGTCTTCACGACCGGTCAGTTTCAGATAATCGATGGTCTGCTGGTCGATGTAGAACATCGCGGCCGTGGCGCCATATTCCGGGGCCATGTTGGAGATGGTCGCGCGGTCGCCGAGGGTCAGCGCGGCGGCGCCTTCGCCGAAGAACTCCAGCCATGCACCGACGACTTTCTGTTTGCGCAGGTATTCGGTCAGCGCCAGCACCATGTCGGTGGCGGTGATGCCCGGTTGCAGCTTGCCGGTCAATTCAACGCCGACGCTTTCCGGCAGACGCATCCACGAGGCGCGACCGAGCATCACGCTCTCGGCTTCGAGGCCGCCGACGCCGATGGCGATCACGCCCAATGCATCGACGTGCGGGGTGTGGCTGTCGGTACCGACGCAGGTATCCGGGAATGCCACGCCGTCGCGCACCTGGATCACCGGAGACATTTTCTCCAGGTTGATCTGGTGCATGATGCCGTTGCCCGGCGGGATTACGTCGACGTTCTTGAAGGCTTTTTTGGTCCAGTTGATGAAGTGGAAACGGTCTTCGTTGCGCCGGTCTTCGATGGCACGGTTCTTCTCGAACGCCTGGGCGTCAAACCCGCCCGCCTCCACCGCCAGCGAGTGGTCGACGATCAATTGCGTCGGCACCACCGGGTTGACCTGCGCCGGGTCGCCGCCCTGCAACGCGATGGCGTCACGCAGGCCAGCGAGGTCGACCAGCGCGGTCTGGCCAAGAATGTCGTGGCAGACCACACGCGCCGGGAACCACGGGAAGTCGAGGTCGCGTTTGCGCTCGATCAATTGCTTGAGGGAATCGGTGAGCGTGGCCGGGTCGCAGCGACGCACGAGGTTTTCCGCCAGCACGCGGGAGGTGTACGGCAGGGTGTCGTAGCTGCCGGGCTGGATGGCTTCGATCGCGGTGCGGACATCGAAGTAGTCGAGCGGCGTGCCGGGCAGGTTCTTGCGAAATTCTGTGTTCATCGGGTCAGGACTCGGGTCACGGTAATTACAAAAGGTGGCTAACACAGTCCTGAGTTACACACTGCCTCTGTGGGAGCGAGCCTGCTCGCGAAAGCGGTAGATCAGTCGACATCCATGGTGAATGTCAGTCCGTCTTCGCGAGCAGGCTCGCTCCCACAGGGTCTTGCGGTGTTCTCTGGTTCCGGTCAGCCCACCATTCAGCGACGTTCGATTGGCACGAACTTGCGCTGTTCGACGCCGATGTACTCGGCGCTCGGGCGGATGATGCGGTTGTTGGCACGCTGTTCGAAGACGTGCGCGGCCCAGCCGGTCAGGCGCGAGCAAACGAAGATCGGCGTGAACAACTTGGTCGGGATGCCCATGAAGTGGTACGCCGAGGCGTGATAGAAGTCGGCGTTGGGGAACAGTTTTTTCTGTTCCCACATGGTCTTGTCGATGGCTTCGGAAACCGCGAACAGCACCTTGTCACCAACTTCGTCAGCGAGTTTTTTCGACCAGCCCTTGATCACCTCGTTGCGCGGATCGCTGTCCTTATAGATCGCGTGGCCAAAGCCCATGATCTTGTCTTTGCGCTCGAGCATGCCGAGGGTGCCTTTGATCGCCTCTTCCGGCGATGAAAAGCGCTCGATCATTTCCATCGCCGCTTCGTTGGCGCCGCCGTGCAGCGGGCCACGCAGCGAACCGATGGCTGCGGTGACGCAGGAATACAGGTCGGACAGGGTCGAGGCACAAACCCGCGCGGTGAACGTCGAGGCGTTGAATTCATGCTCGGCGTAAAGGATCAGCGACACGTTCATGACTTTGACGTGCAGTTCGCTCGGCTTTTTGTCGTGCAGCAGGTGCAGGAAGTGGCCGCCGATGGTTGGCTCGTCGCTGACGCAGTTGATGCGTTTGCCATCGTGGCTGAAGCGATACCAGTAGCACATGATCGCCGGGAACGCGGCCAGCAAGCGGTCAGTCTTGTCGCGCTGCTCGGAGAAGTCTTTCTCCGGCTCAAGGTTGCCGAGGAACGAGCAACCGGTACGCATCACGTCCATCGGGTGGGCGTCAGCCGGGATGCGTTCGAGCACTTCTTTCAGCGCTTGTGGCAGGTCGCGCAGCTTGCTCAGTTTTCCTTGGTATTCGTCGAGTTGCGCCTGGGTCGGCAGCTCGCCGTACAGCAGCAGGTACGCCACTTCTTCAAATTGTGCATCGGCTGCCAGTTCGCGTACGTCGTAGCCGCGATAGGTCAGCCCGGCACCGGCCTGGCCCACGGTGGACAGTGCGGTTTGCCCGGCAACCTGGCCCCGGAGCCCGGCGCCACTGAGTACTTTTGCTTCGGCCATTGCTGTCTCCAATTTTCTTGAATTTGTAGGGGAAACTTGTGGGAGCGAGCCTGCTCGCGAAGGTAGATGGAACACCTCGGTGCATCAGGGACACCACGTTATCATTGGCGTCCTTCGCGAGCAGGCTCGCTCCTACAGGGAATGAATCAGCCTTTCTTTTGTGCGAACAACGCATCGAGCTTCTGCTCGAACGTGTGGTAATCGATGCGATCGTAAAGCTCCATGCGAGTCTGCATGGTGTCGATGACATTCTGCTGAGTGCCGTCGCGGCGGATCGCGGTGTAAACGTTTTCCGCAGCCTTGTTCATCGCACGGAACGCCGACAGCGGGTAGAGCACCAGCGATACGTCAGCGCCGGCCAGTTGCTCGGTGGTGTACAGCGGCGTCGCACCGAACTCGGTGATGTTGGCCAGAATCGGCGCTTTCACGCGGTTGGCGAACAGCTTGTACATCTCCAGCTCGGTGATGGCTTCCGGGAAAATCATGTCGGCACCGGCCTCGATGCACGCTGCTGCGCGATCCAGTGCCGATTCCAGACCTTCAACGGCCAGTGCATCAGTGCGCGCCATGATCACGAAGCTGTCATCGGTGCGGGCATCGACGGCGGCCTTGATGCGGTCGACCATTTCCTGCTGGCTGACGATCTCTTTATTCGGACGATGGCCACAGCGCTTGGCGCCAACCTGATCTTCGATGTGAATCGCCGCTGCGCCGAACTTGATCATCGACTTGACGGTGCGCGCGACGTTGAACGCCGAGGAGCCGAAACCGGTATCGACGTCCACCAGCAACGGCAGATCGCAGACGTCGGTGATGCGGCGCACGTCGGTCAGCACGTCATCCAGCCCGGTAATGCCCAGGTCCGGCACGCCGAGGGAGCCTGCGGCCACACCGCCACCGGACAGGTAAATCGCCTTGAAACCGGCGCGTTTGGCCAGCAGCGCGTGGTTGGCGTTGATCGCGCCGACCACTTGCAATGGATGCTCGCTGGCGACCGCATCGCGGAAACGCTGGCCGGGAGTGTTCGGGTTGGAACTCATGACTCACCTCGTTCAGTGGCTGTCTTATTGTGGGCGCCGTCCTGGTAATGACGGGCGATGTTGCGTTTCGAGGCGCCGATGTGACGGCGCATCAACAATTCCGCGAGCTCGCCGTCACGGTCGGCGATGGCATCGAGAATCCGGTGGTGTTCGGCGAAGGCCTGGCGCGGACGATTCGGCGTGGTGGAAAACTGGATGCGGTACATACGCACCAGTTGATACAGCTCACCGCAGAGCATCTGGGTCAGCGTGCGGTTGCCGCTGCCTTGGATGATGCGGTAGTGAAAGTCAAAATCGCCTTCCTGCTGGTAATAACCGACGCCGGCCTGAAACGCGGCGTCGCGCTCGTGGGTTTCCAGCACGCGGCGCAATTCGTCGATTTCTTCGACGCTCATGCGTTCAGCCGCCAGACGGCAGGCCATGCCTTCGAGGGATTCGCGGATTTCGTAGAGCTCAAGCAATTCGGCGTGGCTCAGCGAGACCACCCGCGCACCAACGTGCGGCACGCGCACCAGCAGGCGCTGGCCTTCCAGCCGATGGATAGCTTCGCGCAGCGGCCCACGGCTGATGCCGTAAGTGCGCGCCAGTTCCGGCTCGGAGATCTTGCTGCCCGGGGCGATCTCGCCTTTGACGATGGCCGCCTGAATGCGCCGGAAGACGTTTTCCGAGAGTGTCTCGGAATCGTCGCCGCTGATGACCGGGGGATCGAGTTGATCCAGCATGATTGTCGACACCTTCAAATCCAATGCGGCAAAAACTAGCCAATTAGCCTGCATCAGTCAAAGGATAAATGGATATTGTCGACAATCGTCTAATAACCCTCTTCAACAGCCCCAAGGGTTATAGACCCGCTCGGGCGCTGGCGCCATAAACCCACCGTGCTAGAATGCCGCCCGCATTTGCTGGCCATTTGTACGGCTTGTCATAAAAAGCTGATAGGCACACGCAGGAGCTTGCGCAGTATTGCCAGGTACCTGAACCGACAACGGAACGCTGCGCACCAGGATTTATGAGACTCAAGCCTTTCCCGACATTTTTTGCTCTGTTTTGCCTGCCGGGCCTCGCTGCGGCGGGTGAGAAAACCGTGTACGGCCTCAACGAATACGCCTCCCTTGATGGCATCAATCTGGAAGTCGCGGCCAAACTCGACACCGGGGCAAAAACCGCCTCGTTGAGTGCCCGCGATATCAAACGCTTCAAACGCAACGGCGAGTCCTGGGTGCGCTTCTATCTGGCTATCGACGCCGCGCATTCGCACCCGATCGAACGGCCGCTGGCCCGGGTCAGCAAGATCAAACGCCGCGCCGGCGACTACGATCCGGAAGAAGGCAAGAAGTACACCGCCCGCCCGGTGATCGAGCGGGATATCTGCATGGTTTCGGCTTTGCGCAGCATCGAAGTGAACCTGACCGACCGAAGTGCGTACCAATACCCGCTTTTGATCGGCTCCGAGGCGCTGAAACGCTTCGATGCGCTGGTCGACCCCAGTCTTAAATACGCTGCCGGCAAACCCGCCTGCACCATCGCCGCTCATACCGCCGAGTAATTTCCATGCGTTCTCTAACCTTCCACCTGAAAATCCTGATCACCATTCTGGTGCTCCTGGGCGTTTCGGTTACGGCCTATCAGATTTTCGTGCTCGGCATTCCGGTAACCGAGGACGCCACCGACGACTTGTGGAACATCGACGCCAAGGTCGAGTTCGTCGCCAGCACCAAGGACCCGGTAAAGATCCAGATGTTCGTGCCGCCGTTGAGCCGCGACTACGTCAGCCTCAACGAAAGCTTTATCTCCAATAACTACGGCGTCGCCGTGAATCGCGTCGACGGCAACCGCAAGGTGACCTGGTCGGCACGTCGGGCCAAGGGCAATCAGACGCTGTATTACCGTCTGGTGCTGACCAAGCGTTACACCGCCGAAAAAACCAAGATCAAAGGTCCGACCTTCCGCGACAGCATCGCCATCGAAGGCCCGGAAAAAATCGCCGCCGAAGCCCTGCTCGCGCCGATTCGTCAGCACTCGGCCGACGTCGAAACCTTTATTGGCGAGGCAATCAAACGCGTCAACAACCTCAACGACGACAACGTGAAGCTGCTGCTGGCCGGCGATCCGTCGACGCCGCACAAAGCCAAAATCGTCGAACTGCTGCTGTCCATCGCTCACGTGCCGGTGGAAAAAGTCCACACCATCCGCCTCGTCGCCGATCAGCCGCAAACCCCCGAACTGTGGCTGCGCAGCTTCAATGGCAACGACTGGCTGTACTTCAACCCGGAAACCGGTGAGCAAGGCCTGCCAACCGACCGCTTGCTGTGGTGGACCGGCGACGAAAACCTGATCACCGTCGACGGTGGCAAGAAAGCCAACGTGACTTTCAGCCTGAACAACAGCGAGATGAACGCGATTCGTCTGGCCAAGCTGACGGACGAGAACACCGACGCCAACTTCCTTGAATACTCGTTGTACGGCCTGCCGCTGCAAACCCAGCAGACCTTCATGATCATGGTGATGATCCCGATCGGCGTATTGGTGATCCTGATTCTGCGCAACCTGATCGGCCTGCAGACGCTCGGCACGTTTACCCCGGTGCTGATCGCCCTCGCCTTCCGTGAGACTCAGTTGGGCTTCGGTATCCTGCTGTTTACCGTGATCACGGCGCTGGGACTGTCATTACGTTCGTATCTGGAACACTTGAAGCTGCAAATGCTGCCGCGGCTATCGGTGGTACTGACCTTTGTCGTGGTATTGATCGCGGCGATCAGCCTGTTCAGTCATAAGCTCGGTCTGGAACGCGGCTTGTCGGTAGCGCTGTTCCCGATGGTGATTCTGACCATGACCATCGAACGCCTGTCGATCACCTGGGAAGAACGCGGCGCCAGCCATGCCATGAAAGTGGCGATTGGCACGTTGTTCGCGGCGTCCCTGGCGCACTTGATCATGACCGTGCCTGAGCTGGTCTACTTCGTGTTCACCTTCCCGGCGATCCTGCTGATTCTGGTCGGCTTCATGCTGGCGATGGGTCGTTATCGCGGTTATCGCCTGACTGAACTGGTGCGTTTCAAGGCTTTCCTGAAGAAGGCTGACGCCTGATGTTCGGTTTCTGGAAGACCTGGAAGGCCCTGGAGGCGCGGGGCATCATGGGCATCAACCGGCGTAACGCCGACTACGTGCTCAAGTACAACAAGCGCAGCCTGTACCCGATCGTCGATGACAAGATCATCACCAAGGAACGGGCGATCAAGGCCGGCATTCATGTGCCGGAATTGTATGGCGTGATTTCCACCGAGAAGGAAATCGACAAGCTCGGCGAGATCATCGGCGGACGCAGCGACTTCGTGATCAAACCGGCGCAAGGCGCCGGCGGTGACGGCATCATCGTCGTCGCCGACCGCTTCGAGGGCCGCTATCGCACGGTGTCGGGCAAGATCATTGCCCACGAAGAGCTTGAACATCACATCTCGAGCATCCTCACCGGCCTGTATTCGCTGGGCGGCCACCGCGACCGCGCGCTGATCGAATACCGCGTAACCCCGGATCAGATCTTCAAGAGCATCAGCTACGAAGGCGTGCCGGACATCCGCATCATCGTGCTGATGGGCTACCCGGTGATGGCCATGTTGCGCTTGCCGACCCGTCAGTCCGGCGGCAAGGCCAACCTGCACCAGGGCGCCATCGGCGTCGGTGTCGATCTGGCGACTGGTTTGACCCTGCGCGGCACCTGGCTGAACAACATCATCACCAAACACCCCGACACCACCAACGCGGTGGACGGCGTGCAACTGCCCTACTGGGACGGTTTCATGAAACTCGCCGCCGGCTGTTACGAGCTGTGCGGGTTGGGGTATATCGGCGTGGACATGGTGCTCGATCAGGAAAAGGGTCCGCTGATTCTGGAGCTGAATGCGCGGCCGGGGCTGAATATTCAGATCGCCAATGACTGCGGGCTGACCTTGCGCACGCATGCCGTTGAAGCCCGACTGGAAGACCTTAAGGCGCGTGGGGTGACTGAGTCGGTTGAAGAGCGGGTGGCGTTTACTCAGGAAATGTTTGGGCATATTCCAGCGGTCGAGGGCTGATCCAAGACCGCATCACGGCCATCGCGAGCAGGCTCACTCCTACAGGGGGAATGCGTTCCATATGTAGGAGTGAGCCTGCTCGCGATGGCTCATTCACAGCCACCACAAGACTTGACCCTGCCGCCAATCTGCCAATCCCCGACATCCCCTCTAGGAGCATTCCCCCCAGAGGACTACAATCCCCACCCCGCCTCAATGGCCGATCTGCCCCGCCCATGTTGACCTGTTCCGTTCACCCGCTGCCCTACCGCGCCAATCCCGCCGACTACTTCGCGGCCATCCGCCACGCGCCCGGCGCCGTGCTGCTCGACAGCGGCCGGCCAAGTGCCGACCGTGGCCGTTATGACCTGCTCAGCGCCTGGCCGCTGGAACAATTGGCGGTGTTGCCGGACGAAAGTGGCAGCCATTTCCTGCAACGTCTGCGAGATCACCTGAACGGTTTGGGCGAAGCGCAATTGCCTGCGGCTTATCAATTACCGTTTGCCGGCGGGCTGATCGGTTATCTGAGCTATGACTTCGGTCGGCATCTGGAGATTCTGCCAAGTCATGCGCGTGATGATCTGCAACTGCCGGATGCACGGTTCGGCTTGTATGACTGGGCACTGGTCAGTGATC
The DNA here is from genome assembly GCF_044743525.1 of Pseudomonas sp. NPDC087598. Lineage (NCBI taxonomy): Bacteria > Pseudomonadati > Pseudomonadota > Gammaproteobacteria > Pseudomonadales > Pseudomonadaceae > Pseudomonas > Pseudomonas sp. NPDC087598. Next base: position 16,637 of record NZ_JBIUWQ010000026.1, read on the forward strand.
ACCAGGCCGAGACCAGCCAATTGATCTTTCACCCGTCGGTGGACGACAGTCAGCGGCAACGCCTGATCGACCTGTTTACAAAACCGGTGTCGGCCACCCTGACACCGTTCAAATTGAACAGCCCGATGACCGCCGATCTCTCGGCTGACGACTACCGCCAGGCGTTCGAGCGTATTCAGCATTACATTCAGGCCGGTGACTGCTATCAGGTCAACTTTGCCCAGCGTTTCCGCGCTAGCTGTCAGGGCGATCCGTGGCAGGCCTACGGCAAGTTGCGCGAAGCCTGCCCGACACCGTTTTCCGGCTTCCAGAGCCTGCCCGATGGTGGCGCGGTGCTGAGCCTGTCGCCGGAGCGCTTCGTCAAAGTCAGCCAGTGTCATGTGGAAACCCGCCCGATCAAAGGCACCCGCCCTCGAGGCCTGACACCCGCCGAAGATGCCGCCAACGCCGCCGAACTGCTGGCCAGCCCGAAGGATCGCGCGGAAAACCTGATGATCGTCGACCTGTTGCGCAACGACCTCGGTCGCACCTGCCGCATCGGCTCGGTACGGGTGCCGGAGTTGTTCAGCCTGGAAAGCTATCCGAACGTGCATCACTTGGTCAGCAGCGTGACCGGTGAACTGGCGGATGATCGCGATGCACTGGATCTGATCGCCGGCAGCTTCCCCGGCGGCTCGATCACCGGCGCGCCGAAGATTCGCGCAATGCAGATCATTGACGAGCTGGAGCCGACCCGGCGCGGTTTGTATTGCGGTTCGTTGCTGTATCTGGATGTGCGTGGCGAGATGGACAGTTCCATCGCGATTCGCAGTCTGTTGGTCAAGGATGGGCAGGTGTGCTGCTGGGGCGGTGGCGGGATCGTCGCCGATTCGGACTGGCAGGCGGAGTATCAGGAGTCGATCACTAAAGTGAAGATCCTCCTGGAAACCCTGCAGAACCTCTAGCTTTCTGTGGCGAGGGAGCTTGCTCCCGCTCGGCTGCGCAGCAGTCGTAAGATTTTGGGGAGCGCTTCGCACTCCAGCGGGAGCAAGCTCCCTCGCCACAGGGGACTGCTTACAAACTCAGTTCGCGGTTTGAGGCTTTGAGGAATTCCTGCTTCAACTCGGCAAAGGTGTGCACGGCAGGGAATTGTGGGAACTCACGAATCACATTCTCCGGCGCATGGAACAGAATCCCCGCGTCCGCCTCGCCCAGCATTGTCGTGTCGTTGTACGAATCACCCGCCGCAATCACCCGGTAATACAGGCTCTTGAACGCCAGAACCGACTGACGTTTCGGATCTTTCTGACGCAATTGATAGCTGGTCACCCGCCCGGTTTCATCCGTGATCAGGCGATGGCAAAGCAGCGTCGGGAAGCCCAGTTGGCGCATCAACGGCTGAGAGAACTCATAGAAGGTGTCCGACAGAATCACCACCTGAAAGCGCTCGCGCAGCCAATTGACGAACTCCACCGCGCCGTCCAGCGGCTTCAGCGTGGCGATCACTTCCTGAATATCCGACAGCTTCAAGCCATGCTCATCGAGGATGCGCAGACGCTGCTTCATCAGCACGTCGTAATCGGGAATGTCCCGAGTGGTAGCCTTGAGGGATTCGATTCCGGTTTTTTCGGCGAAGGCGATCCAGATTTCCGGCACCAACACCCCTTCAAGATCCAGGCAAGCAATTTCCACAAGACACTCCCGTTTGTATTGATTATTGAGTCGAGCGAGCCCGAACTCTAGCGACTCGACCGGCGCTGTGCAACGCAGAGGAGGCCCCGATTACCGCAGCTTTTTGTTACCATCGGCCCCATATAGAGCGCCCAGCGCCACCGACCTGTAGGAAGCCGCCCTGATGAGTGCAACGTTCGACGTCGTGGAACTCGCCACGACCTATGCCAACAAATCCGCGCAAGACATCCTCAAACTCGCCTTCGCCGAGTTCGGCGATGACTTGTGGATATCTTTCAGCGGCGCCGAGGATGTGGTGCTGGTGGACATGGCCTGGAAGCTGAACAAGAACGTCAAGGTGTTCAGCCTCGACACCGGTCGCCTGCACCCGGAAACCTACCGCTTCATCGATCAGGTGCGTGAGCACTACAAGATCGACATCGAACTGGTGTCGCCGGACTACACGAAGCTGGAACCGTTCGTGAAGGAAAAAGGCCTGTTCAGTTTCTACAAGGACGGCCACGGCGAATGCTGCGGCATCCGCAAGATCGAACCGCTGCGCCGCAAGCTATCCGCCGTCAAAGCCTGGGCCACCGGCCAGCGCCGCGACCAGAGTCCAGGCACGCGCAGCGCCGTGGCGGTGATGGAAATCGACACCGCGTTCTCTACGCCTGAGCGCACCCTGTACAAGTTCAACCCGCTGGCGCAGATGAGCAGCGAAGATATCTGGGGTTACATCCGCATGCTCGAGCTGCCGTACAACAGCCTGCATGAACGCGGCTTCATCAGCATTGGCTGCGAACCCTGCACCCGTCCGGTCCTGCCGAACCAGCACGAGCGCGAAGGCCGCTGGTGGTGGGAAGAAGCGACGCAGAAAGAGTGCGGGCTGCACGCCGGCAATATCATCAGCAAGGCGTAATTTTCCCAATCGAATGATCCCCTGTGGGAGCGAGCCTGCTCGCGAAAGCGTAGTTTCAGTCAACTTCTTCGTTGCTTGATTCACCGCATTCGCGAGCAGGCTCGCTCCCACAGTGTTTTATGCCAGGGCTCAGAAAATGTGTACACACGACTGTCACCATCGGTGCCATTTATGTGTGCACTTTTTTGTTTCCGCGCCCTGAAAAGTTACATCCCGCCTGAAAACTCCCCCCTCTCGCCCACCATGAAAATCCTTCGGCAAAAATAAATACCTGTTCAACCGGTCAATTTTTAACCATTTATTTTCAGATACTTGGCGCGCTTCAATAACTTTTCGAAATGAACACCGCTGCGCATAGATCGCCAACTGGCACAGATCTGGCTTAAGTGCATACATGTTTTGTATACAAAACCGCAAAACATGCACACACTTTCGATCCGCAAGCCTGAAGCGCTCTATCCCGTACAGGCTGCAGATGCCCCGTAACCAGTGATGCTTTCACTGCCGCGACGAAGATTTGTCGAGCCTTGCGGCTCATGCACAGTCATCGCGGCCCTGAACATCAGGAGCCTGCCGGAATGCGTACAAGTCTCTCCAATAACATCGCGCTGAATCTGCCCTCCGCCGCACTCGATCAACCCTTGCCGGACGACGGTCTGGTCGAGCCGTTGCAACTGAGCCCCCGTCTGCACAACAGTGATCTGGCGCCGACCAAAGCCGAAGGTCGGCGCTGGGGCAAATACAGCATTTTTGCCCTGTGGACGAACGACGTGCACAACATCGCCAACTACTCGTTCGCCATCGGCCTGTATGCCTTGGGGCTGGGCGGCTGGCAGATTCTGCTGTCGCTGGGGATAGGCGCGGCACTGGTCTACTTCTTCATGAACTTGTCCGGTTACATGGGACAGAAAACAGGGGTGCCGTTTCCGGTGATCAGCCGAATCAGTTTCGGCATTCACGGTGCACAAATTCCTGCACTGATACGCGCCGTTATCGCCATCGCCTGGTTTGGTATCCAGACGTACCTGGCGTCGGTGGTGTTTCGCGTTTTGCTGACGGCGATCCATCCGGGATTTGCTGAATACGACCACAACTCGATCCTCGGGCTATCGACATTGGGCTGGGTGTGTTTTGTGGCGATCTGGTTCGTGCAACTGGCGATCCTCGCCTATGGCATGGAAATGGTCCGCCGTTACGAAGCGTTTGCCGGCCCGGTGATTTTGCTCACCGTCGCCGCCCTCGCCGCCTGGATGTACTTCCAGGCCAACGCAACCATCGCCTGGTCAATCCGCGAACCGCTGACCGGCGGCGAGATGTGGCGCAACATTTTTGCCGGCGGCGCGTTGTGGCTGGCGATCTACGGCACGCTGATCCTCAACTTCTGCGACTTTGCTCGCTCCTCGCCCTGCCGCAAGACCATCAAGGTCGGAAATTTCTGGGGCTTGCCGGTGAACATTCTGGTATTCGCCGCGATTACCGTCCTGCTGTGTGGCGCGCAATTCCAGATCAACGGCAGGATCATCGAAAGTCCGACCGAAATCATCGCCTCGATTCCCAATGCGTTCTTCCTGGTCCTCGGTTGCCTGGCCTTCCTGATCGTCACCGTGGCGGTGAACATCATGGCCAACTTCGTCGCCCCGGCCTTCGTCCTCAGCAACCTCGCACCGAAATACCTGACCTTCCGCCGTGCCGGGCTGATCAGCGCGACCATCGCCGTGTTGATCCTGCCGTGGAATCTCTACAACAGCCCGTTGGTCATCGTGTACTTCCTGTCCGGTCTCGGCGCGCTGCTCGGCCCGTTGTACGGCGTGATCATGGTCGACTACTGGCTGATCCGCAAAGGCCGGGTCAACGTTCCGCAGCTCTACAGCGAAGATCTCAACGGCGCCTATTACTACAGTCGCGGAGTCAATTTCCGTGCGGTGGCGGCGTTTATTCCTGCGGCATTGATCGCCATCGTCCTGGCACTGGTTCCCGGTTTCCACAGCGTTTCGCCGTTTTCCTGGCTGATCGGTGCCGGGATTGCCGGAATGCTCTACCTGATCATCGCCAAACGTCAGCCGCACTACGCGGACGTCAGTGGCGAGTCCATCGCCGTCGATAACGTCTGCCATTAATCCCTTCGCGGCCCGGTTTTCGGGCCGCAGAACTGCCCGCTATAAGGACTTCACATGCGAATTCTCGTGGTCAACGTCAACACCACCGAATCCATCACCCAGGCCATCGCGCGCTCGGCGCAGGCTGTCGCTTCCCCCGGAACTGAAATCGTCGGTCTGACGCCGCACTTCGGTGCTGACTCGGTGGAAGGCAATTTCGAAAGCTATCTAGCTGCTATCGCGGTAATGGATCGGGTGATGTCTTACGATCAGCCGTTCGATGCGGTGATTCAGGCCGGTTATGGCGAACATGGTCGCGAAGGTTTGCAGGAACTGCTCAACGTACCGGTGGTGGACATTACGGATGCAGCGGCGAGTACGGCGATGTTTCTTGGCCACGCGTATTCGGTGGTCACCACGCTGGATCGCACCGTGCCGCTGATTGAGGATCGATTGAAACTGTCAGGCCTGTGGGATCGTTGTGCTTCGGTGCGGGCCAGTGGCCTGGCCGTTCTTGAGCTGGAACACGAGCCGCAGCGTGCTCTGGAAGCGATCGTGCATCAGGCAGAGTTGGCGGTGACGCAGGACAAGGCAGAAGTGATTTGCCTCGGTTGCGGCGGCATGGCCGGGCTGGATGAGCAGATTCGCCGGCGCACCGGGGTACCGGTGGTGGACGGGGTGACGGCAGCGGTGACAATTGCGGAATCGCTGGTGCGCCTGGGGTTGTCGACATCAAAAGTGCGGACTTATGCGACGCCGCGGCCGAAGAACATTATTGGCTGGCCGGGGCGCTTTGCACGGTAGACCGCGTTATCGTTCATCGCGGGCAAGCCTCGCTCCCACAGGTTATGAGTTGTTCACACATTTTGTGTGCGACGCGAGACCTGTGGGAGCGTGGCTTGCCCGCGATGGCCGCGCCTCGGTCTCAAGCCATATTCAGATAGCACTGAACCGCTGAGCCAGTCCCTGCTGCGCAAATTGCTCAATCACAAAATCGACAAACGCCCGAGTCTTGCCCGGCAACAATTTATGCTCGGCATAGTAGATAGAGATGTTGCCGTCATCGACAAACCAGTCCGGCAACACCCGCTGCAACGTTCCCGCCTGCAGATATCCCACCGCAAACGGCATGCTCACCAGCGCGATGCCCAAGCCCTGCGCCGCGGTCCTGCAAGCGGCCTCGGAATCGCTCATGGTCATCCGTGCCTTGAGCATCAACGGGCGACAGTTCTGCGGATTGCGCCCGACCAATTGCCAGGAACGCACGCGCCCGGTTTGCGGCGAGCGGATCAGAATGCCGTCGTGATGGTTAAGGTCTTCCGGTTCGATGATGTTCGGATTGGCCTGTAGATAATCGCTGGACGCCACCAATATCCGATGCGCCGGGCTCAACTTGCGCGCGATTACCCCTTGCGGCAGTTCGAAACCACCGCCAATGGCTGCGTCGAAACCCTGCCCGATCAGATCGACCTGTCGATTGTCGAAATGCCAGTCCGGATTGATTGCGGGAAATCGTCGCAGAAACTCACCGAGCATCGGCACGATGTGCAGACAGCCAAAGGCTGCGCCCATGCTGACTTTCAGCGTCCCCGCCGGTAGCCCTTCGACACTGGACAGATTGGCCACGGCATTTTGAATGGTCGTCAGGCTGCCACTGACCTGACTCAAGAACAACTGACCGGCTTCGGTCAGGGTCAGGCTGCGTGTACTACGCTGGAACAGCCGTACACCGAGCCGCCCTTCAAGCTTCGCGACACTCTTGCCGACGGCTGCCGGCGTCAGGCTCAAACGTCGAGCGGCCTCGGCAAAGCTGCCGACTTCGGCACTGCGCACGAAGCATTCGATACTGCTGAAGGTTTCCATGATCGCCACTATAAACTTCTGGTTTACACAGACTATAGCAATCATGGTCTACACGGTTGTCGATGCGAAGCCGATACTCGGCTCCAACAACAAGGCACTCCGCCTTGAAACATCTGGAGATCGAACATGACCACTCAACACCTCAGCGGCAAAGTCGCTCTGATTCAAGGCGGTTCTCGCGGCATCGGCGCTGCCATCGTCAAACGCCTGGCCGCTGAGGGCGCAGCAGTCGCCTTCACCTACGTCAGTTCCATCGCCAAAGCTGAAGAATTGCAAAACAGCATCACTGCAAACGGCGGAAAGGCTCTCGCCATCAAGGCCGATAGCGCTGATGCCGCGGCCATTCGCCACGCGGTCAGCGCAACCGTTGAAGCCTTCGGTCGCCTCGATATTCTGGTGAACAACGCCGGTGTGCTGGCCGTCGCGCCGCTGGAAGATTTCAAACTTGAAGACTTCGATCAGACTTTGGCAATCAACGTGCGCAGCGTATTCATCGCCTCGCAGGAAGCCGCCAAGCACATGGGCGAAGGCGCACGGATTATCAACATCGGCAGCACCAACGCCGACCGCATGCCCTTCGCCGGCGGTGGTGTGTACGCGATGAGCAAATCGGCACTGGTCGGCCTGACCAAAGGTCTGGCACGGGATCTCGGGCCGCGCGGCATCACCATAAACAACGTGCAGCCCGGCCCGGTCGATACCGACATGAACCCGGCCCACGGTGATTTTGCCGAAAGCCTGATTCCGCTGATGGCGGTAGGCCGTTACGGCAAAGCCGAAGAAATCGCCAGCTTCGTCGCTTACCTCGCAGGCCCGGAAGCCGGCTACATCACCGGTGCCAGCCTGACCATCGACGGTGGTTTCGGCGCCTGATCTTTCCAGGTCGCCAGAACGAAAAACGCCGCCCCTCTTTCAACAGAGGGGCGGCGTTTTTTCATGCTGCATTCAAGCCCATTGCAGCGCAGGCAAACCACAGGCACTCGGGGTGAACGCTTTCAACGTACGAAGAATCCCGTCGGCGTGTGCGTATTTTTCATCGGCCATGGCGGCGTCGGGAATGGCGATGGCGGTCATGCCTGCCGCTTTCGCCGCCGTGACGCCAAACGGCGAGTCCTCAAAAACCAGGCAATCCTCGGGGGCGACACCCAGACGCCGCGCCGCCGTGAGGAAAATATCCGGCGCCGGCTTGGCTGCACCGACTTCCGGATCATCTGCCGTGACAATGAAATCGAACAGCGCAAACCAGTCGCGGTGCAACGTGGTTTTCTGGCCGAACGACTGTCGCGACGAACTGGTGCCCACGGCGATCGGAATATTGTGCGCCTTGAGATGACGAATCAGTTCTTCGGCACCCGGCATGGCTTGCGCCTTGGGAAAGCGCTCGCGCATCAACGGCTCGCGAATCACCAGAAACTCTTCAGCGGTGATCGGCAACTCCAGGGCCTCTACCACGTAGTTGGCCAGATCGTTGGCCCCACGGCCGATGATGTTCTGCTTGATGTTCCAGTCGAAGGTACGCCCGTAACGCTGGGCAATCAGCGAGGTGACCTCGGTGTAGATGCCCTCGGTGTCCAGCAGCAACCCGTCCATATCGAAAATCACGGCCTTGATCGGGCCGAACGCCTTCAGCGGTGCATTCATCATCGGATCCGTTTTCAAAGACATCCCGGGCGACGACTGACGCCGCTACTCGGATCTGATTAAAGGGTTCAGCAGCATAACGAGCGTAACGGACATTGGGCAACGGGCAATGTCCGTTACGGCGATGAACAACTCGCGAGTATTTAGCGAAACATCCTACAAACATCCCCTACTTGCCCGACTTCTTTCCTTTTTGATCCCCCGCAAAGTCCGCGCACCTTTTTTGCTGTGCGCGAGTGACTGCGAATGTTCCAAACCGATCGGCTTCTGGCACTGAACAACAGCATCGGCCTGCTGGTGGTTGCCGCGCTCAATCCCGAACACCCGGACTTCGAAAACCTCATCCGGGAATTTCGCCTGTGCCTGAACAACTACGAAGCCTGGGCCGAACAGTTCTGGACCAGTTCGGCACTGGATGTCGAGCAGGTGTTCAAGGTCGGCAATGACGTACACCTCAGCGCGCCGGTCAAATCCCGTAAACCCGTCAGCTCATCGGTGTTCATGTGCCCTGCCAGCGGTCCGTTGACGCTGGTGCACATGTTCGAAGCCGCACGGTTTGTGCCGATTGGCGATACGCCGGTGACGCTTGAACCGGTGATTGCCGATGTCGCTGGTGTGTTGACCTTCGGCGAACCGCTGCATCACACCATCGGGCCGAGCGGCATTCTGGAGGTGACCGACTGCGATCGGGGCCAGCGTTATCGCATCACCTTCTTTCCCGATGTTTCCACGCAGCATGTGCAGGCGCTGTATGCCTCCTACGAAGGTGTTATCGGCGGTCTGGAAGACTGGCTGCGCGGCGAATGGGCGGGATTTCAGCCGCTGTGGGCGGAGTTTTCCGGCACCGGTTTTATTGAGCGTTACGGCCAACTGCAACAAGCGGACTGGCGCGGATTCGAGAAAGCCCTGCACGGCGTCTGGGATGACATCAAACAACTGTTCGCCCTGCTCGCCGACTTGCAGGTCAACAGCGAAAAGCTGCTGGAGTACCTCAGCGAGGTCGAACTGGACGCGCTGTTGCAGGCCTCCAGCGAAGCGATCGCCAACGGTCTGCTGATCCTCAGCGACGAGCCACTACTGTTCATACATCTGGCCGCATTCACCAGTTGGCTGAAGATGTTGCCGCCGCAGTATCTGGCCGAGGTGGTGGCTGAGGTTCGTGTCGAGCTGCTGATCAGTTTCCTGTTGATGCGGGTGTCTGGCGGCGTCGGCGTGCAACTGCGCTTGAGCAGCAAAGTACTGGCGAAGATCAAATCGCCGCGCGCGCGGGAATGGCTGGCGGCTTCAGCCTTGCGTCTGGCCGAGCTGACTTCCTCGCCGGATTTGTCTCGGCATGCCGGTGCTTTGAAGCCGCTGATGCTCAATGTACGTGGCGTTGAGTTGAAACCGACGCCGTCGATACCGTTGAACATTCGTCAGGCCGATTCTGTGGTGTTGACGGTGCCGAATCCCGCCCCCCTCGCCCGGGACAAGTCGCACGCGGTCACTCGGATGGAACGTCACGAGCCTCACAACGACGCGCCGGATCAGGCAAAAAACCCCAACGGTGACAGCGCCGATTGCGTGCCAGGTACTTGCACCAACGGCTGCCCGGTGTCGATGGTCACCGGCGAGGAACTGCTGACCCTGACCGATGGTGTGCTGGATGGTTTGCTGCCATTCGAGTTCACCCGCTTGTATCGCACCAGTGCCGCCGAGATTGATCTCGGGCTGGGGTTTGGCTGGAGTCACTCGCTGGCGCATCGGCTGGAGTTTGACGGCGATTTTGTGGTCTGGGTTGACCATGAGAACCGGCGCACGCGGTTTCCGTTGCCCAGTGTCGAGCGGCCGGCGATTCACAACAGCCTGTCGCGGGCGGCGATTTTTCTCGGGGATGAGCCGGAGGAACTGATCCTTGCGCTGGCCGGGGACACCGCACGGTTTTATCACTTTCGCGCTGGAAGGCTAACGGCGATCAGTGATGGCTATGACAACCGTCTGCGTATTTCGCGGGATCGTCAGGATCGTGTTCAGCGCCTGGATAACGGTGCGGGGCGGGCGCTGTTGTTGTGCTACGACCGGGCTCATCTGGTTGCGGTGGATTACCAGCGCTTCGATCCGACGCTAAGTCTTGCTGAGCCTTGGCACACCGAGCAAACCCTCGTCAGTTACGGCTACGACGCCTATCAGCACCTGATCGAAGCGTGTAACGCCGTCGGCGACAGCGAGCGTTACGACTACGACGATCAGCACGTGATTCTGCAGCGCCAGTTGAGCGGTGGCGCGAGTTTCTTCTGGGAATGGGAACGCGCTGGCAAAGCGGCGCGCTGCGTGCGGCACTGGGCGTCGTTCTCGCAGATGAACACCCGTTACGTCTGGAATGACGACGGTAGCGTCGCGGTGCATTACGTCGATGGCACTGAAGAAACCTACGTTCACGACGACCGTGCACGGCTGGTGCGTAAGGTCGAAGCCGATGGTGGTGAGCATCTCAAGGCCTACGACGCCGCCGGGCGCTTGATCGCCGAGCAGGATCCGCTCGGCGCCGTCACCGAATACCGCTACGACGACGTCGGACGTGTAATTGCGCTACTTCCGCCGGACGATGAGCCGACGTCCTACGAATACCGCAACGGTTTCCTGCACAGCCGTTGCCGTGGCGAGGCGGTGTGGACGTACCGGCGCAATGCCCAGGGTGATGTCACCGAGGCGATCGATCCCGATGGCCAGGTCACGCACTACCACTACGACACTCGCGGCCAGTTGCTGTCGATCCGCTATCCGGACACCAGTCGGCACGTTTTCGTCTGGAACACGCTCGGTCAACTGACGGAAGAAACCCTGCCCGATGGCGGTGTGCGGCGTTTTTCCTACGATGCGCTGGGGCGACGGATTACCACGGTTGATGAACACGGGGCAGTTACGCGTCAGCACTGGGACGCGGTCGGCCGACTGATCCAGACGACTTTTCCTACGGGCGCCACCCGCGCCTACAGCTACGGCGCCTATGGCCAGGTCACCGCCGAACGCGACGAGCTCGGGCGCATCACCCGCTACGAGTATGACGATGACCTGCACCTGGTCTCGCGCAAGATCAACCCCGACGGTACGCGGGTGCAGTACCGCTACGACCATGCGCAGCTGCTGCTCACCGAGATCGAAAACGAGTCCGGCGAACAGTATCGACTGGACTACACACCGACCGGACTGATTCGACAAGAAACCGGCTTCGATGGCCGGCGCACGGCCTACGCCTACGACCTCAATGGCCATCTGCTGGAAAAGACCGAGTTCGGTGATGACGGCTCGCAGTTAGTCACTGCGTATGAGCGCGATGCTGCCGGGCGCCTGCTGATCAAGACCCTGCCGGACGGCGTGAAGGTCGAATACCGCTACGACCGCCTCGGTCGACTGACCGGTGTCGATGACGGCCAACAGCATCCGCTGGCCTTCGAATACGACCTGCAGGACCGGCTGATCACCGAGCATCAGGGCTGGGGCACCCTGCGCTACAGCTACGACGCCTGCGGCCAGCTCAAGCGCCAGCGCCTGCCGGACAACAGCAAACTCGATTACCACTACGCCAAGGGCGGCGCGCTCACTGCAATCCACCTCAACGGCGCACCGCTGACTTCGCACCGCTATGAGTCCGGTCGTGAACAGCAACGCAAACAAGGCCTGCTGCTCAGCGACTATGCCTACGACGATCAGGGTCGTTTGCTCGCCCACGCCGTAGGCCACGAGCACGCTTCGTTGTATCGCCGCGAATATGCCTACAGCGCCAACGGCAATCTGCAGCACATCGCCGACACCCGTCACGGCCAGCGCACCTACGGTTACGACGACCTCAACCGGCTGATCCGCGTCAGCCACTCGCGCGACGAACTGCCGGAATCCTTCGCCCACGACCCGGCCGGCAACCTGCTGATGCAGGATCGCCCCGGCCCGACACAGGTCAAGGGCAACCGCCTGCTAATGCAGGGCGATCGCCACTACGACTACGACGCCTTCGGCAACTTGATCCGCGAACGGCGTGGCACCGCGCAGAAACTCGTCACCGAATACCGCTACGACTGCCAGCACCGCCTCATCGGCTTGACCCGCCCCGATGGCAAAACCGCGTCCTACCAATATGACGCCTTCGGCCGGCGCATCAGCAAAACCGTCGACGGCGCCACCACCGAGTTCTTCTGGCAAGGCGACCACCTCGTCGCCGAAAGCAGCAAAACCCACCACCGCAGCTACGTCTACGAACCCGGCACCTTCCGCCCGCTGGCCCTGCTCGACGGCAAAGGCCCGAAACGCGCGTGCCCTTTCTACTACCAACTCGACCACCTCGGCACCCCGCAGGAGCTCACCGACTACAGCGGCGAAATCGTCTGGTCAGCGCAATACGACGCCTACGGCAAAGTCGCCGCAATCACCCTGGCCGGCGAGGAATACCTGGACCAGCCGCTGCGTTTTCAGGGCCAGTACTTCGATGTGGAAAGCGGGCTGCATTACAACCGGCATCGGTATTACGACCCGAGATTGGGACGGTATCTGACGCCGGATCCGATCAAGTTGGCGGGTGGGTTGAATCAGTACCAGTACGTGCCGAATCCGACGGGGTGGGTGGATCCGTTGGGGTTGAGTTCCAATTGTCCGCCGCCGAAGAAGACCGGTTGTGCGGTGCCGGGGGATGTGAGTGGCGCTAGGGTTGATGAAGGAGACACTACACTCCCATCCCTGGAACAAGAAAAAGACTACCTCTATCGCGGAGATAAGACGCATCCCGATGAGATTTTTGAGCACGGTTTCAAGAGTAAGGGAGAAAGCACAGACCTCCTGCTTCACGCAATGGACAGCAATAATCCGCCGAGCTACTTTATAAGCACCTCGCCATCCAAAGTCACTGCAATTGAATTTGGCACTCGATACCGGACGAGAAAGGGCTACTTATATACACTTAGGAAAATATTTGGCGTAGACATCAATAAGGAACTGAAGAATTTAGCGCCTTTCGCGGACGAAACTGAAATTGCAATTCCAGGAAGCATCCACACAGCTGACATCATCGGTGTAACGCCACTAAAGAAGGATGGAAGTTACGTAGGCTATTCAATACCGAACCCGAACAGAGAGTAACAATGGAACGCACCCAATTAACTATTATTGTCAACGGAGCCAAGGAGCAGGCGACGATAAAATATGACTCCGCGAAGGGAACCATTAAATTCTCCATGATCAACGGCTTTAGAAAAACATATACAGCCAATAACCTATATCTGTGCCTAGCACAGATTCGACAAGACCATCCGGATATAATTTTTTTATGCAAAGGCGCAAAGTTAAATGTCACACCATCGAGAATGTGCTCTCAAATGAGCGGAGGGGCCATTGCCTACGAATTAAAAATAGGCAAACAAGCAACTTTTGATGACATCGTTAGAATATTTGATTACGAAGAAAACAATATTTCCGAATCTTTGGAGCAACAACAATATTTTTACAAACAATGGATCACTTCGCTCATAAACAAAGACGGCTAGTCGTGGTGGTTATCCCAACGAGTTCTGATTATCGCGATATGTGCCTCACTTGTGCTCTTCTTCAACCTCTAACCGCAACTCCTCCCGACCCAATGGATCAGGAGCTGAAGGCAACGGATATTCAGGCGTATCATGAACATGATCGGCTGCCAAATCACCCCCATTGCATACCTCACAATGGGCTCAAAGAACCAAGAACTAAAAACTCAAGATTCAAATCGCCGGAACGCTGAACCCAGCCAATATTTGTTCACTGCTCATCCTCGTCGTCGTACTCGCCATCCAAAGCATCATCCGAATCATTCAACGGCACCGTCGCATCATCCATCAGCGACCCCGGATCCTCATTCCCCGGATCATTGATTGACTGCGATTCACTCTGGCCTTTTTCTTCCTCGTCTTCGGTTTCAGGGTTCATGGCTAACCTCATGGTTCCGGGCATATATAACGTTCGAAAAGCCTCACAGACAATCGTTCCCCCAACCGGTAAAAACGAAAAACCCGGCACACGACCGGGTTTCTGTTTAACCATCCATCAATGATGCCGGTTCTTGTGTTTGTTCTTGTGCTTGTGACCGCCGCCGGAATGAGACTTTCCACCATCGTCACCCAGATTATTACCAACCGCACCACCCGCCGCACCGCCCAATCCTGCACCAACAGCCGATCCGGTTGAGCCGCCCAGACTGTTACCAACCACTGAACCGCCCGCTGCACCGAGGCCACCACCAATCGCGGCCTCCGTACGATTATGTTTATTCGCCCCGACGGCACCGCCGGCTGCGCCACCCACTCCGGCGCCGACCGCCGCGCCTGTGCTGCCACCGAGTTGCCCGCCAACCACATTGCCCAGCACGCCACCCAGCCCGCCACCAACGGCTGCCGACCCGTCACCAGCGGCCATTGCGCCCTGAGCCACCAGCAATCCGAAAAACAGTGCAGATAATGACAAACGCATATGAACCTCACAGTTCCCGAATCGGGACAGTTCGCCCACGCAAGGGCCTATGTGAGATTGGAGACATCGGCGGGAAAAACGTTCAGCCATGAAAAAGCCCGACATCGAGCCGGGCTTTTTCTGACAAACATTGTGTATCAGTGACGCTTGTGACCTTTCGACAGGTTACTGCCCACCGCACCGCCGGCCGCGCCGCCCAGGCCCGCACCGATGGTCGCGCCAGTCCTGCCGCCGAGGCTGTTGCCGATCACCGAACCGCCGGCCGCGCCGACACCGCCGCCGATGGCTGCCTTGGTTCGACTGCCTTTACGTGCCGCCATCGCACTACCCGCAGCGCCTGCAACGCCAGCGCCAATCGCGGCACCGGTGCTGCCGCCCATTTTCTGGCCGACCACGTTGCCCAGCGCACCACCCAGACCACCGCCCAGCGCCGCGGTGCCGTCACCAGCAGCCATCGCACCTTGAGCAACGAAAAGCCCCAGAACCAAAGCAGGCAGTGTTAAACGCATGACGAAAACCTCAAAAAATGGGATGACAAAAAGGGCCGGGATTTAATGTCGTCAGAGCGCAAAAGTCCAGACGAAATCGCAGCGCTGCGCGCACTCGGCGCCGATTGGACAGCGATTCTGGAAAAGGTTTTATGACAGGCAAAAAAAAGCCCGCTGGGGAGACGGGCTGGAGACTTGCTTTCTAACGGATGGCTTCACCCTACTTTGGCTGACGTGAAAAGTTTGTGAAAACTTACCAACACCTGTAGGACATTTCCTCACTCAATTGCCACACGAAAAAAACCCCGTACGTTGACGGGGTTGTTCGCAGTCGGACTATTTGCGGGCGCGGGTCGCTACCCTGGGTAGAAATTTCGCCTTCGGCCCTTTCGGTGCCGTGGACTTGATCTTGCCGGTCTGCACCGGGTCCTCGCCAAAACCTGCCTGGTACTCGGTCTGGCCGCACCGCACACAGTTGTTGAAGGAAAATTCAGCGCCATCGTCTTCGATATACGGATCAGTCATGCCTTCGCCCCTTCGAATCAGGTCGACACCGGCAAAGCCTTTTTGCCTGAAAAAATATCGACCTCCAAGACTTTTGAGACTAGCCGGTCATTCCTGGACTTGTGATTCAGAAGGACTGGTGCCCGACGAATGGGCTACAAAAAATAAACAAAATCCAGGGGCGCCTATCTTACAAACCGGGCTAATCTCCACTTCCGTTGAATTGCGAAGGAATCGCGAACATGACCCTGAAAACCAGCGCCCTACTCCTTTCAGCTCTGGTGATCAGCGGCTGCGGAACCATCAGCAGTGTTTTTCAGGAGGACACCGTTGCAGGCAATGACCTGAAAACGCGCCAAACCTATTGCGACTCGATTTCCCGGATCTACAGCGGCATCGGCTACGACTTCTGTGTACTCCATGCACCTGAATTACCGATGAAAGCCTTCGGAACGGGCCGACCTGCAGCGCCGCTGGTTCTGCTCGATCTGGCGGTATCTGGCGTAACGGACACTTTGGTATTGCCTTACACCGCCTATCAACAGGTTAAACACGGCAATATCGAAATCTACCAGGCACAAACGTCGAATCAGTGATCAGCGCAACTTGACCGCCGTACCGGTCGCAAACACCACAACCATGCCGCCCTTACCGCCAGGCATGCTGATCTCGAAGTCCACGCCGACCACCGCATCCGCTTGCAGGGCACGTGCTCGCTCCCTGATTTCATCGGTGGCCTGAATACGCGCTTCTTTCAACGCCCGCTCCAGCGTCTGCGAACGGCCACCAAAGAAGTCGCGCATACCGGCGAACATGTCGCGGATCACATTGACGCCCTGCACCGACTCGGCACTGACAATGTCCAGATACGCGGTGATCTGGCGGCCTTCAATGGCGTGAGTGGTGGAAATAATCATGAAGTAGTCCCTTTTGCTGGCAAATAAAACCGTGATTGTAATCCCTGCCCACACGGAGCCCGATTTCAGCGGTGCGTCCGATAAAATCCAGACGCCAGAAACCACAAAACCCCTGACTTCTTTCGAAATCAGGGGTCTTGTGTAATCGAATATGGCGGTGAAGGAGAGATTCGAACTCTCGATACAGTTTCCTGTATACACACTTTCCAGGCGTGCTCCTTAAGCCACTCGGACACTTCACCGTATCTCTTCAAACATGTTCTGTCTGTCGAGGCGCGCTAATGTAGTCGAAAGCTTTTCCGATGGCAAACTTTTTTTAAGATTTTCATGCGGTTAAGAGAAAAAGTCGTTTTGCCCCGCCGATGGGTCATGGCAAACCGGCCAATCTTCGGTGGGCATGGCCCTTCTATATAGAAGCAGAACGGCGTGGCACGCCGGCTCCGCCGGTAATCGGTGACCGGCGGGTCAGTCACGGCGCTTTACCTGGCCTGCGGCGGTGGGTAACGTCTGCCCATCTTTCTTATAAGGAATAGCGTCATGAGTGAGTTGATTTCTTACCATCTCGAAGACGGTATCGCGACCCTGACCCTGAGCAACGGCAAGGTCAATGCCATTTCTCCGGACGTGATTGCGGCGTTCAACGCGGCGCTGGATCAGGCGGTTGCTGATCGTGCCATCGTGATCATCACCGGCCAGCCTGGGATTCTGTCTGGCGGGTACGACCTGAAAGTCATGACCGCTGGCCCTAAAGAAGCGGTGTCGCTGGTGACCGCCGGTTCGACACTGGCTCGTCGTTTGCTCTCTCACCCCTTCCCGGTGATTGTTGCGTGCCCGGGTCATGCCGTGGCGAAGGGTGCTTTCATCTTGTTGTCCGCCGATTACCGCATCGGCGTTGATGGCCCGTTCAGCATTGGCCTGAACGAAGTGCAGATCGGCATGACCATGCACCATGCCGGGATCGAACTGGCCCGTGATCGTCTGCGTCGCTCGGCGTTCCACCGTTCGGTGATCAATGGCGAGATGTTCGATCCGCAAAGCGCTGTGGATGCCGGTTTCCTCGACAAGGTGGTTAGCGCCGAGGAACTGCAAGGCGCCGCCCTCGCCGCTGCGCGTCAGTTGAAGAAGATCAATATGACCGCGCACAAAAACACCAAGCTGAAAGTGCGTAAAGCCCTGCTGGAAACTCTGGATAACGCGATCATCCAGGATCAGGAACATCTGGGTTAATCACCCGGCTCCTGGCATAAAGAAAAGCCCGACCGTCGTGTCGGGCTTTTTCATGCGTGCTCCGTTGAAAATGCCGTGACTGCTCTAGGACGCGTCTGACAACCCAGTCGGAAACATGCGCTTAAACATCGGCTATCTCCGGACTCTATAGCAGCAATTGCCGAAAACAGTGCACATCCGTACACTGCGCCACCTTTTGTCCCGGTGGGGCCTGAAAATGCTGTTCGTGTTTCGTATGTTATTGATGGGCCTGCACTTTATGGTGGCCGGTGTACTCGGGGTGATTCTCGGGGTGTGCCGTCCATTCAATCCGGACAACAGCCGCCTGTGCGCCCGCCTCTACGCTCTGCCGGCCATGTGCATTCTGCGTTTGCGCGTGAAGGCTGATGTCAGCGGCTTGACGAACAAACCCGACAGTTGCGTGATCATCGCCAACCATCAATCCAACTATGATCTCTTCGTCTTCGGTAACGTCGTTCCGCGCCGGACTGTCTGCATTGGCAAGAAGAGCCTGAAATGGGTGCCGCTGTTCGGGCAATTGTTCTGGCTGGCCGGCAACGTGTTGATCGACCGTGGGAATGCGCACAAGGCCCGCCAGTCGATGCTCACCACGACGAACACCTTACAGAACGAAGACACGTCGATCTGGGTATTTCCGGAAGGCACGCGCAACCTCGGCGAAGACCTGCTGCCGTTCAAGAAAGGTGCGTTCCAGATGGCAATAGCCGCCGGTGTGCCGATCGTTCCGGTGTGTGTCAGCAGTTACATCAAGCACATGCGCCTTAATCGCTGGCGCAGTGGGAAAATTCTCATACGCTCGCTGCCGGCCATTCCTACCGCCGGAATGACCATGGACGACATGCCCATGCTCATCCAGCAGTGCCGCGAACAAATGCGCGAGTGCATCGAATCGATGGATCGACAACTGCAAGCCGCATGAAAAACAAACCCGCTTTGTGCGGGTTTTTCTTTGCCCGGTGAACTGCGCAGATTTCACTGACTCTCAAGCAACGACACGGCTAAGCTAAAGCCTTGTATTCCCTGCCACTGCCTAGAAGAAGTGAACCACCACCATGGGTCGAGTTGTTGCCGCTGCGGTGTACAGCGCGGGTAAGAAAGTCACCAATATTTCCCTTGATGAAGGCGCCGCCTGGGCGGCGAAAACCGGCCACTTTGTGTGGATAGGTCTTGAAGAACCGAACGCGCAAGAGCTGGCCAACCTGCAAAGACAGTTCAACCTGCACGAACTGGCCATCGAAGATGCACTGGAGAAACACAGTCGGCCGAAGCTGGAAACCTTTGGCGACGCTTTGTTTATCGTCACCTACTCGCCCATTCGCGAACACGGGATCCTGCAGTTCATCGAAACCCACATTTTCGCGGGCAAGGGCTACATCATTACCGCGCGCAACGGCCACTCGGCGTCCTACGCCCATGTCCGTCAACGTTGTGAGGCGCGTCCACTGTTGCTGGAGCATGGGGAAGATTTCGTACTCTATGCGTTGCTCGATTTCGTCATCGAGAACTATCAGCCAGTGGGCGAAGCGATTCATGCCGAGATTGATGAGCTGGAGCGCAACGTGCTGTGTAGCGCGTTGAACGAACACGATATCCAGAAGCTGCACGGCTTGCGTCGTGATGTGGTTCGCTTGCGCCGATACGCAGCGCCGATGGTGGAAATCAGCGAGGAGCTACAGAAGCTGAGCTTCCCGTTCATCGACAAGAACATGCGCCCGTACTTCCGCGATGTGCAGATCCATGTGACACGGCAGATGGAAGACCTGACGACGCTGGCCGACATTGCCAGTCAGACCATCGAGATCGGTGTGTTGCTGGAAGCGTCACGGCAGAGCGTGGTGCAGCGCAAGTTTGCAGCGTGGGCGGCGATTCTGGCGTTTCCGACGGCGGTGGCGGGTATTTACGGGATGAACTTCCAGAACATGCCGGAGTTGAGCTGGCATTACGGCTACTTCGCCGTGCTGGGGTTTATTACGGTGGGATGTGTGAGTTTGTGGGCGAGTTTCAAGCGGTCGGGATGGTTGTAGACCTGTGGCGAGGAAGCTTGCTCCCGCCCGGCGGCGCAGCAGTCGCAATCCTCGCACTCATATTTTTGGCCATGGAATGCTGGGGGCCGCTTCGCCGCCCAGCGGGAGCAAGCTCCCTCGCCACAGAATCCGTATCAGGCTTTAAACGGCCTTAGCCTCAGGCTTATGCGCCACAAAACGCATCATCCACTCGGCCACCGTGGCGCCGTGGTGTTCATGCTCCAGGCTGGCCACGCCTTTGCTGTAAATCTGCGAACCCAGTGCCTCCTGACGCAGGTCCAGCAGAGCACGCGAATAATCGTGAATGAATTCCGGATGCCCCTGGAAACACAGCACTTGATCATTGATGTGATACGCCGCAAACGGGCAGAAATCACTGGAAGCAATGACCGTAGCGTTTTCCGGTAGCGCAGTGACTTGATCCTGGTGGCTGATCAGCAATGTCAGCTCTTCCCGCACAGGGCTCATCCACGGCGCTTTGGCCGCGAGTTTGTAGTTGTGGGTGCCGACGCCCCAGCCCTGCGTGGCTCGTTCACTCTTGCCACCGAGCAGCAGCGCCAGCAGTTGATGGCCGAAACACACGCCAAGCAGTTTGTCGCCACGCTCGTAACGGGTCAGCAGGTATTCCTTGAGGGTCTGGATCCACGGGTCAGTGCCAAACGAATCGGCCTTGCTGCCGGTGACCAGATAAGCATCGAAGGTCTGCTCGTCGCTCGGGTATTCTCCCTGCATCACGTTGTACACGGTGAACTCGGCGGCAATCGGTTGCTGCGAGAACAGGCGCTGAAACATCTGCCCATAACCCTGATATTGATCGACCAGTTCCGGACGCAGGATGTCGGTTTCCAGAATGCAGATGCGTAGCGACATAAAAAATACCTGACACGTGATGGGAATAATGAACACCCCAGAGCCTGCCCTGAAACACCCTGGCAAGGCAAGCCCCGGAATGTATTCCCTGTCGCCTAGAACAACTCTCCTTTCGCCGCTTTTTCCAGCAACAGCGCCGGCGGCGCAAAACGCTCGCCATATTGCTCGGCCAGATATTGCGCCCGCGCGACGAAGTCGTTCACACCGTACTGGTTGATGAACTGCAATGCCCCACCGGTCCATGCCGCGAAACCGATGCCGAAGATCGAACCGACGTTGGCATCCGCCGTCGAGGTGAGTACGCCCTCTTCCACGCAACGCACGGTTTCGATGGCTTGCACGAACAGCAACCGGTCACGCACGTCCTTTGGCGAGATTTGCCCGTCGGCTTTCTCGAAACGGTTCTTCAGCTCTGGCCACAGATGTTTCTGGCCGCCAGCCGGGTATTCGTAGAAACCGCCGCCTGCGGCCTTGCCCGGACGCTTGTATTCGTTGAGCAGCAAGTCAATCACGGCGAACGCCGGGTGCTCAATCAGCGGTTTCCCTTCCGTTTGTAGGTCCTTGGCAGTTTGTTTGCGGATATGGCTCATCAGGCTGAGGGAAACTTCGTCGGAGATCGCCAGAGGCCCGACCGGCATCCCGGCCTTGCGCGCCTCGGTTTCGATCATCGGCGCGCTCACGCCTTCGCCGAGCATGGCGATGCCTTCATTGGTGAAGGTGCCGAAGACCCGCGACGTAAAGAAACCACGACTGTCGTTGACCACAATCGGCGTCTTCTTGATTTGCAGGACGAAATCGAAGCCGCGTGCCAGGGTTTCATCGCTGGTCTGCGCGCCTTTGATGATTTCCACCAGCGGCATTTTCTCCACCGGGCTGAAAAAATGCAGGCCGATGAATTTGCTTTGATCGGGCACGGCAGTCGCCAGACCGGTGATCGGCAAGGTCGACGTGTTAGAGGCAATGACAGCATCAGCACCGACGACTTTCTGCGCCGCTGCCGAGACTTTGCCTTTCAGTTCGCGGTCTTCAAACACCGCTTCGATGATCAGATCACAACCGGCCAGATCGCCATCGTTTTCGCTGGTCTGGATCCGCGCCAGCACCGCATCCCGCTGCGCAGCATCCATCTGACCGCGAGCCACTTTCTTGTCCAGCAGCGCCGCCGAATGCGCTTTGCCCTTCTCTGCTGCGGCAAGATTGATGTCCTTGAGTACCACCTCGATACCGGCCGAGGCGCTGACGAAAGCGATCCCGGCACCCATCATTCCAGCGCCGAGCACACCGACCTTGCGTGTGATGAACGGCGTAAAACCTTGCGGACGCGAGCCACCGGCGTTGATCTCGTTGAGTTGAAACCAGAAGGTACCAATCAGGTTTTTCGAGATCTGCCCGGTAGTCAACTCGGTGAAGTAGCGGGTTTCGATCAGGTGCGCGGTGTCGAAATCCACCTGTGCGCCTTCGACGGCTGCGCAGAGAATTTTCTCTGGCGCAGGCAGCGTGCCTTGGGTTTTCGTGCGCAGGATCGACGGCGCAATCGCCAGCATCTGCGCGACTTTCGGGTTCGACGGTGTGCCGCCAGGAATCTGATAGCCCTTCACGTCCCAACGCTGCACCGCCGTCGGATTGGCAACGATCCAGGCGCGCGCCTTGGCCAGTAATTCATCGCGATTCGTCGCCAGCTCGTCGATCAAACCGGCCTGCAACGCCTGTGGCGGACGGACCTTTTTGCCTTCGAGCAGATACGGCAGCGCCTTCTCGATACCGAGCATGCGCACCATGCGCACTACCCCGCCGCCGCCCGGCAGCAAGCCCAAGGTGACTTCCGGCAGACCGAGTTGCACCGACGAATCGTCCAGCGCCACGCGGTGATGACAAGCGAGACAGATTTCCCAGCCACCGCCCAACGCCGCACCGTTAATGGCCGCGACCACCGGTTTGCCGAGGGTTTCCAGAGTGCGCAATTGCCCTTTAAGGGTCAGCACCATGTCGTAAAAAGCCTTGGCTTCGGGCTTGCCGATTTTTATCAGCTCATTGAGATCACCGCCCGCGAAGAAAGTCTTCTTCGCCGAAGTAATGATCACGCCGGCGATGCTGTCTTTTTCAGCGACAAGCCGGGCGACGCAGGCGGCCATCGCCTCGCGGTACACGGCGTTCATGGTGTTGGCGCTCTGGCCCGGCATGTCGATGGTCAGCACGACGATGGCGTCCTGGCCTTTTTCGTAACGAATGGCTTCGCTCATAACAAGGTTCCTTGAATTCGGGACTCAGAGGCGTTCGATGATGGTGGCAATGCCCATGCCGCCGCCAACGCACAGCGTCGCCAGGCCATAGCGCAGGCGCCGGATTTCCAGTTCATCGAGCAAGGTGCCGAGGATCGCGCACCCGGTCGCACCCAGCGGGTGGCCCATGGCGATCGAGCCGCCGTTGACGTTGACCTTGTCCGGGTCGACCGCCATGTCTTTGATGAATTTCAGCACCACTGAGGCGAACGCCTCGTTGACCTCGAACAGGTCGATGTCTTCCACCCGCAGGCCGGCCTTCGCCAGCGCTTTGCGGGTGGCCGGCGCGGGACCGGTGAGCATGATGGTCGGATCGGTACTGGTGACTGCCGTGGCGACAATGCGCGCCCGCGGTTGCAGGCCCAATGCCCGGCCCTTGGCTTCGGAACCGATCAACATCAGCGCAGCGCCGTCGACGATGCCGGAACTGTTGCCCGGGGTGTGCACATGGTTGATGCGCTCGACATGGCTGTAAACCCGCAACGCCGTCGCGTCGAAGCCCATCTGGCCGATCATTTCGAAACTCGGTTTCAGCTTGCCCAGACCTTCCAGCGTCGACTCGGCACGAATGAACTCATCGTGATCGAGCAGAATGATGCCGTTCTGATCCTGCACCGGCACCAGCGACTTGTTGAACGAGCCATCGGCACGCGCCCGCGCCGCTTTCTGCTGCGAGTGAAGCGCGTAGGCATCGACATCCTGACGGCTGAAGCCTTCGATTGTGGCGATCAGGTCCGCACCGACGCCTTGCGGGGTGAAGTGGCTGTGCAGGTTGGTCTGCGGATCCAGTGCCCAGGCGCCGCCATCGCTGCCCATCGGCACTCGTGACATCGACTCGACACCGCCAACCACCACGAGGTCTTCGAAGCCTGAGCGCACTTTCATCGCGCCGAGGTTCACCGCTTCCAGACCCGAGGCGCAGAAACGGTTGATTTGCACACCCGCGACGCTGACGTCCCAATCGGCCACTTGCACGGCGGTCTTGGCAATGTCCGAACCTTGATCGCCAATCGGCGTGACGCAGCCGAGCACCACGTCATCGACCTGGCTGGTGTCCAGCGAGGTGCGCTGTTGCAGCGCGGTCAACAGACCAGCGACCAGATTCACCGGTTTGACGCTGTGCAAGGCGCCATCGGCCTTGCCCTTGCCGCGGGGCGTGCGTAATGCATCGAAAATCAAAGCTTGGGTCATTACGTCCTCGAACCTGTGCGGTGAGTGATTTCTTGTGCCTCCACTCTTCGCCTGGACGGACACGGATTCAATGACCACAGCGCTCAATGGTGTTGACGCACACGCTCAGACGGACGGTCATCAGACGCTTGGTGAACCGGTTCAGGTCGGCGAGTTGTCTAGCAAGCGGGCGGCAAAGAAGCTGGCAATACGCCTCATGCCTTTTTTATCGCGAACTACGACGGCTCCATATGAAATGGATCTAAGCCAAGCGTGACGCGGGCCCTAAGGTAGAACATGTACGTCATGGTCGTCGGGTTTTGCCGAGGCAGGCGTTCTTTAACAGGAAGTGCAGCGCTTGCCGTCATGGATATGCAGGCAAGCATCAGGAAATAACAATAAAGGCGGTCAAGCCATGTTCAAACAACCGAAAGTTCGTCAAGCAGGGCTCATTCTTTTCGCCACGACGCTGTTGTTGATTTTGCCGAATCTGACCAAGGTCATTGGCTGAATCAAGCGGCAGGTGCTGTCTATCGCCACTGAATATGTGACTGGCCCGCTACCCGGGCCAGCGTGGCTGTGCCAATCTTTGCGCACTTCCACGACATGGACGGCGATCATTTGAAAGCGCTCATTGTATTCGGGGCCTTGCTGCTGAGCATGCCCCTGTCTGCCGCACAACTGGATTTGCAGTTGGGCGCAAAGAGTCGCACCTGGCAGACCGAGGAGCTGTTAAAGCATCCTCAGGTGCAAACCCTCACGATCAAGAACGACGTGTCCTACAAGAAGGACATGACTTATCGCGCCGTGCCATTGGCGGCGTTACTGGCTGGAATCAATCCCGAAGATCACCTGCAGGCCGTGGCGCTGGACGGTTTTGCCGCCGAATTGAGTGCTGCGCCGCTGCTCAACACTCAAGGCTCGAGGGCGTGGCTGGCCATTGAAGATCCGGCCAAGCCGTGGCCGCCGCTGTCGGAAGGCAAACACAGCGCCGGACCGTTTTATCTGGTGTGGACCGATCCCCAGATCGACAAGATCAGCCCGGAACAATGGCCATTCGAAGTCGCCAGCATCAAACGCATGGCGCCAGTGGCCGAGCGCTTCCCTGCCCTGCTGCCAGATCCGGCGTTGAAGGCTGATGACCCGGTGAATCTGGGGTTTGCGTTGTTTCAGAAAAATTGCTTGGCGTGTCATCGATTGAATGGCGCGGGAGATGCGCAATTCGGGCCGGATCTGAATATTCCGTATAACCCGACCGAGTATTTCGGCGCGGATTTCCTCAAGCGCTACATTCGTGATCCGCAAAGTTTGCGGCAGTGGCCACAGGCGAAGATGCCGGGGTTTTCTGCCGAGGTGTTGGCGGATGGGGATCTGGAGATGTTGGTGGGATATTTGAAACACATGGCCGGGCGCAAAGTTAAGCCCTGATCCTTGCATCGTTATCACTGACCTCATCGCTGGCAAGCCAGCTCCCACAGGGTAGCGCCGACTTCGAATCAGCGGTGATCCTGTGGGAGCTGGCTTGCCAGCGATTACGGCATCCCGAATCTTATTGCTGCTGCACGGAGATGATCGGCGCAGGTGTCGGCGAGACGAAGACCTTTGCATGCATCTGTTCGCACCCGCCGCCCCTGCGCATGCCGCGCACCGGGCAGGCGTCGAGATAGTCCAGACCCACCGCCAGTTTCAAATGTCGTTCCGGCCGGGCCAGTTCATTGGTCACGTCGAAGCTGTACCAGGCGTCATCCAGCCACGCTTCCGCCCAGGCATGGCTGGCCAGATGTTCGCAATCTTCGCTGTACAGATACCCCGACACATAACGCGATGGAATACCCAGACTGCGCGCGCAGGCCAGAAACGCGTGGGCGTGGTCCTGGCAAACCCCGGCACGCCCGGCAAACGCCTCGGCCGCGCTGGTGTCGACTTCGGTCGAGCCCGGCGTGTAGGTCATGTGCTGATTCAGACTGTGCATCAAATCGATCAGCGCAGTACGGTCACGCCGTTGCTTGCAGGATTTTGCCGCAAACGCGCGCAGGGCTTCGTCGGCCTCGGTCAGACGGGTGAAGCGCAGGAATGGCAGCGCCGACTGGCTCTCATGTTCGGCCTCGCGCAACTCGTCGATATCGACTTGCCCCCGGGCGCCGATGATGATCGCTTCGTGCGGCTCATCCATGGTCAGCACGTGCAGAATGTTGCCGAACGGATCGAGTTGCGCGCGCACCGGACGCGGCAGGTCGAGCTGCCAGCTCAGCACGTGCTGGCGCTCGCTGTCGTGAGGCGTCAGTCGCAGATACTGGATGCTCGCCCGCACCTGATCTTCGTAGTGATAGGTGGTCTCGTGGCTTATGGAAAGTCTCATGCAGCCTCCAGATATGAACTGTGAATGGCGTTGCCCAACTGGCGCACCAGCGGAATGAATTCGGTGAGCCAGGCGTGCAGGCCTTCTTCGAGGATTTCGTGAATGCCGGTGTAGCGCAGGCGCGCGTCCATTTCTGCCGCCAGTCGCTGTGCCGGCCGACCGTTGGCCCCAGGCAACTGCGCGAGAATCTGGTCGATTTCTTCGGTACAGGCGCGCAGCGAGCGCGGTACATCGGCGCGCAACAGCAGCAACTCGGCAACATGCCGGGCACCCGGCGCATCGCGATAGATTTCGGTGTAGGCCTCAAATGATGACAAGGCCCGCAGCAAGGCACTCCATTGATAGTAGGCATGAGCGGTGCCGTCACTGACCGCCTCGGCCTGATCGCCAGCCATCTCGTAACGGGCATCGAGCAGGCGCAAGGTGTTGTCGGCGCGCTCGATAAACGTGCCCAGACGAATAAAGCGAAACGCATCGTTGCGCATGATCGTGCCGTAAGAGGCACCACGGAACAGGTGTGAGCGCTCCTTGATCCATTCACAGAAACGGCTCATGCCATAGCGGCTCAAGCCCTGTTCGGCGATCCCGCGAATCTCCAGCCACGTGGCGTTGATGTTTTCCCACATGTCTGCGGTGATCCGGCCGCGCACCGCGTGTGCACTGGCCCGCGCCGCGCCGAGGCAGCTGTAGATGCTCGCCGGATTGGCCGCATCGAGAGCGAAGAAATGCAGCAGGCGTTCGGCGTGCAGTTCGCCGTGACGCTCGAGGTAATCGTCGAGGGTGCCGGTGATCAACAACGGCATGGCCAATTCGTGCAGACCATCGCCGCGACCGTCCTGCGGCATCAGCGACAGCGAATAACTGACGTCGAGCATCCGTGCGAGGTTTTCCGCCCGCTCCAGGTAACGCGACATCCAATACAGATCCGAGGCAGTTCTACTTAACATGGCAAGCTTCCTTCAATCCTCGACCACCCAGGTGTCCTTGGTTCCGCCGCCCTGTGAGGAATTCACCACCAGGGAGCCTTCGCGCAGGGCGACACGGGTCAAACCGCCGGGCACCACCCGGGTTTCGCGACCCGACAAGACAAACGGGCGCAAGTCGATGTGGCGCGGCGCAATGCCGTTTTCGACAAAGGTCGGACAGGTCGACAGCGACAGCGTCGGTTGCGCGATGTAGGCGTGCGGCTTGGCTTTGATCCGCTCGCGGAACGCATCGATTTCCGCCGTCGTTGCTGCTGGTCCGACGAGCATCCCGTAACCGCCGGAACCCTGGGTTTCCTTGACCACCAGATCCGGAAGATTGGCCAGCACATGGGAAAGTTCAGACGGATTGCGGCATTGCCAGGTCGGCACGTTCTTCAGGATCGGCTCTTCGTCGAGGTAAAAACGGATCATGTCGGTGACAAACGGATACACCGATTTATCGTCCGCCACGCCGGTACCAATGGCGTTAGCCAACACCACATTGCCGGAGCGGTAGGACGACAGCAGCCCCGGCACACCGAGCATCGAGTCCGGATTGAACGCCAGCGGATCGAGAAACGCGTCATCGAGACGGCGATAGATCACGTCCACCGCTTTCGGGCCGTCGGTGGTGCGCATGAAGACTTTGTCGTCACGCACGAACAGGTCCGCGCCCTCCACCAGTTCCACGCCCATCTCCCGCGCCAGAAAAGCGTGTTCGAAGAATGCACTGTTGAAACGTCCCGGCGTCAACACGACCACGCTCGGGTCATCGATGGGGCTGGAGCTTTTCAGCGTGTCGAGCAACAGGTTCGGATAATGGTCGATGGGCGCGATGCGCTGCGCGGCGAACAGCTCCGGGAACAGGCGCATCATCATCTTGCGGTCTTCGAGCATGTAGCTGACACCGCTCGGCGTACGCAGATTGTCTTCGAGCACGTAATAGGTGCCGTCACCATCGCGCACCAGATCGACGCCGGAAATATGCGAATAGATATCGCGGTGCAGATCCAGGCCTTGCATCGCCAACTGATACTGCTCGTTGGCCAGCACCTGTTCGGCGGGAATGATCCCGGCCTTGATGATGCGCTGCTCGTGATAAAGGTCGGCGAGGAACATGTTCAGCGCCTTGACCCGTTGGATGCAGCCGCGTTCGACGATTCGCCATTCACTGGCGGGAATGCTGCGCGGAATGGTGTCGAAAGGAATCAGGCGCTCGGTGCCCTGCTCGTCGCCGTAGAGCGTGAAGGTGATGCCGGCACGATGGAACAGCAAATCAGCCTCGCGCCGCCGTTGCGCCAGCAGCTCGTCAGGCGTGTCGGCCAGCCATCGGGCGAACTCCCGGTAATGCGGGCGGACCTGGCCGCCGGCATCGTACATCTCATCAAAATAGGTGCGGATCATGCCGTACTCCTTGTCACCCGGACATACAGGCCTTCGCAAGGCCCGTGCCATCGGCATAAACGCTTTGATTTCAATCGGTTGGATATTCACGCCGCAGGCGCCGCACCATTCCTGTGCGGCAAATGCCCCAACCTGATTGCCCCCGCTTCATTGCGACGCACTGCATCGCCTATCACCAGCATAGTCAGAGTTGATTTCACTGCTCGCCATCGGCTGCGGATAATCCGCGCATTCGCTGCAAAACTTCATCGGCCACCGCGCCACGAGGTACTCGGCTCAACTGCTCTGGACTGCCGTCGCAGCCCGCCCCGCTGTAACCCTGACCGGTTTCCTCTCCTTATCGGTCTTCCCTTTTAGCCACCCTCTCCGGTGGCTTTTTTTTGCCCTGGATTCTTGTTTCAGGGTTTTGCTACGCGGTTTCCGGACGCCGGAAACAACAACGGCCAACCCAAAGGTCAGCCGTTGCTCAACAGTTACTGCAAGAGATCAGTTCAAACGGTGGCGATTGCGCACCTCCTGCTTGACGCCCCAACCCTCGATGATGCCGCCCAGCGGTTCGACCACAGCAGAAAACCCCTGCTCGAAATCGCCGATGTCGTCATATGTCGCGTACATCACTTTGCTCAACTCCAGAGACCACGCGCCATCGTCGCGCACGCTGACCTGGGCATTGATGGATTCACCACGAAATTTGCCTGCTGCCCTGCGCGCCCGGTCCTCGTCCGGGAAAATGGCGTAGAACTCGATGGGATGGAATCGGGAAAAGTCGAAACCGCCTTCTTTCATGCGGCGCAGAACATTGCTGCTGATGTCTTCTTGATAGGCTGTGCTCATGAATCGTCCCCCTCGGATAGATGGATAGACTTTCCGTATTCCCGCCCCGGGCCTTTGGCCTAAGTACTACGGCAACGTGGTTGCGCGCGGGAAACAAGCATGTAGCTGACAAGACCAGACCTTAGCGATCCGTTCGCTGATCTCGCTTGCAGAGTAGCCCCAAGATAGAGCCGCTGCCAAGGCCTGGTGTTTCAAGTGACAGGAAGAATTTCAAATTGGCGTGATGCTGCGGATTTCGATGCTGTTCTGGGTTTTCAGGCTTTTCACGCCGGCATCGGGAGTTCGGCCGTCCAGATCGTTCAGGTCCAGTTCGGCGGCGACAGGCAGGAGCCGTTCCTTGATCAGTCGAGCAGCCTCATCGTCACTGGGGCATTCGGCACGCTCGAAGACCTCATCGACAATTTCACCATGGTCATCCACGAAAGTGACTTTCCACTTTTGCATCGGTGCCTCCTCGATCAAACCCGCAAATGGGCTTACACCTAAATCGACTGGTACGCCGAAAGTTGGTTCAAAAGGATTACAACGAGCGAAGATGAAAAAAACGACATCTTGGGTGCAGGCAGCAAAGTGGGGAGCGTGCTTTTGTGGTGAGGGGATTTATCCCCGTTCGGCTGCGCAGCAGTCGTGAAATCAGCCACCGCGGTGTATCAGGAGACCGCGGGAGCTGATTCTGGGGACGCTGCGCATTCCAACGTGGATAAATCCCCTCACCACAAGAGCTCCCTCACTGGGGAGCTCGCGGGGCAATCAGTCGTTACTTGGCTTGTTGACCGCTTGCAGCACGTACTGCGGCAGCGCGAACGCGCCGATGTGGATTTCCGGGTTGTAATAGCGAGTGACGATGCCGCTGCCAATGAAGCGCTGTTGCAGGACTTCACGGCTCAGTTTGCGGTAGGCCGGGTTGGTCGAACCCCAGGCAAACGTCATCGAACCGCCGATGTAGGTCGGTACGGCGGCCTGGTAGAAATGCCAGTCCGGGAACAGGCTGCGCAGGCGACCGGCAGTGGTTTTGACTTCGTCGATCTGCATGAACGGCGTGCCGTTCTGGGTCACGAGGATGCCGCCTTCGTTCAGGCAACGGTGGCAGGCCTGGTAGAAGTTTTCCGAGAACAGCACCTCGCCCGGGCCGATCGGGTCGGTGGAGTCGGAGATGATCACGTCGAATTTTTCCGTGGTGGTGGCGACGAAACGCATGCCGTCGTCGATCACCAGATTCAGACGCGGGTCGTCGTAGGCGCCCTTGGAGTGGTTCGGCAGGAATTCCTTGCACATGTCGACCACGGTGCCATCGATCTCGACCATGGTGATGTGCTCGACACTGCCGTGCTTGGCGACTTCACGCAGCATGCCGCCGTCACCACCGCCGATGATCAACACGCGCTTGGCGGAGCCATGGGCGAGGATCGGTACGTGGGTGAGCATTTCGTGGTAGATGAATTCGTCGGCTTCAGTGGTCTGGATCACGCCGTCCAGCGCCATCACACGGCCCATGCGCGGGTTCTGGAAAATCACCAGGTGCTGGTGTTCGGTGCGCACTTCGTGCAGCAGTTTTTCCATGCGAAAACGCTGGCCGTAGCCTTCGTAGAGGGTTTCCAGGTACTCGCTGGTCTTGGTGACGGTCATGGTGAAGTGCTCCGATGAATGCGCGGGCTTCGATCGTGAAGACGATTGCCCGGGAAAGGCGCGCATTCTACGTTGCCGAAGATGACAGGTCGAACCTCACGTCATCTGCCGACCACAATCCCTTGTAGGAGTGAGCCTGCTCGCGATAGCTATTCCACAGCCAATGAATCAGTGACTGAAAAAACGCTATCGCGAGCAGGCTCACTCCTACAGGGGGTAAATGCAGTGCTATCAGATCAGATCCGCACGTTGCCCCGCGGTCCGGCAATCGCCCAGATGATCAGGCCCAGCACCGGCAGGAGGATGATCAGCAGTACCCAGAGGATTTTCATCCCGGTCTCGGCGCCGCTCTTCAGCACGTTGATGATGGCCCAGATGTCGAGGGCAAGAATGATCAGGCCAATCAGACCGTTGAACGTGGAACCCATGGTGTCGCTCCAGAAATAGTGGCATGCACTTTTAGGATAGACGGTCGCGCGCAGGGTTCCCTTTTATTGCGCTCAGACGTGAACGGCGACCTTCAAGGCTTCCAGCGATGGCGCAGCGGCGATGCCGACTTCGGCGCACAACTCCAGCACCCGTGGCACGTCGTTGCCGTAGACCAGCACCATTTGCAGCTCATCGTCGAGCAACTGGCTGAAGTTCATCAGCGTGTAGCCGCCGTTTTCCTTGTTCAGGCTGCTCATCTGCACCTGGATGCGGTTGAGGGCCGTCAGGGCTTCGGTCTTGGCCAGTTGCTTGGACTTGAGGTTGAAGTCGACGGTCGGACCGAACGAGGCGACGATCTGCGCGAACAGATCGACATAGGTGTCAGCCTGGAACAGCACGGTTTCTGGCAGGCTGCCGACCACGACCCACTCGCCCAACGGGATCGGGAAGGTGTCGTCGTAGTTGATGTCCGGATTGGCTGTCAGAAAAGCATCGGCATCGGCGTAGGCTTGTGCGGCTTCATCGGCCACTTTCAGGATCTCGTCCTCGCCCATGCAGCCTGAGCTGATTTTGCTGATGAGTTCGACGAGTGCGGCTTTCATGAGGGCGGATCCTGTGGCGAAGGTGAATTTCGAGGGCGCAAAGGATAGCGCATTCTTCAGCACACCCGACACCTGTGGCGAGGGAGCTTGCTCCCGCTGGGCTGCGTAGCGGGCCTAAAAACTTGCCAGCGCTACGCACTGGAGCGGGAGCAAGCGCCCTCGCCACAGGGAATTACCAATCTCAGGCGAGGAGTTTTTCCAGTTGTGCCGTCGTGTCGACTGCGCCCATGGTCCGGGCCGCATCCAACGCGGTGACGCCATTGGCGTCCTTGGCTTTCGGGTCTGCGCCCTTGCTGATCAGGTATTCAACGATTGCCACGCGGTTGAACATCGCCGCCATCATCAGCGCGGTACGACCATCAAACGACGAACCTTCGATCTCGGCGCCCGCCTCGACCAGCGCCGTGACCACCGCCAGGTCGCCCTTGAACGCCGCACCGGCAATCGGGCTCTGGCCGTTGCCGTTGCGCATTTCCGGATCGGCCTTGTGTTTAAGCAGCACCTGGACCGCATCCACATGGCCGTAATAGCTGGCCAACATCAGCAAGGTGTCGCCCTTGCTGTTCTTCAGGTTCACTGGCAGCCCAGCCGTGACCAGGCGATCAAGCATCTCGGCATCACCGTCGCGCGCCTTGTTGAAAACCTGCTCGGTGAATTCGGCAGCTTCCTCAGGGGTCATCTGGCGGCTTTGGTCGGACATGGGGCAACTCCACTTTCGGTCTATCGGAAGCCGACAGTTTCCCGAGCAAGACGATAGCTGTCACCCCCTTTTTCTCAAGAACACTCATAGCCAGAATCAATAGCGATGCTTGCCTTGATCGATTTCCGCCAACAACTCATCCGTCACGCGCACGTAGGTGTGCGTACCGGGCAGCCACGCGTAGATCGGATCATCGCCCGTCTGGCCGGGGTCGAAGCCTTCGTTTTTCAGGCGCGTCTTCTGGTACTTGAAGGTGCCGGTGGTTTCCATTTTCACCTTGACCCGCAGGAACAACGGCACTGCATAGGCAGGCATGCGCTCACGGATAAACATCAGTAGCTCGGCAAAATCCAGCGTCGCGAGGGATTCCGCCGGTGTGATCGCCGCCATCCCTGCCCGACCATTGGTATTACGGATTTCCACGCCATAGGCCACCGCCTCGGAGATGTGTGGGTGTTGCAACAAGAGGTTTTCGACTTCAGTGGTCGAGACGTTTTCACCCTTCCAGCGGTAGGTGTCGCCGAGTCGATCAACAAATTGCGCGTGACCGAAACCGATGTTGCGCAGCAGATCGCCGGTGTTGAAAAAGCGATCACCCTTGGTAAACACGTCGTGCAACACGACTTTGGCGGTTTTCTGCGGATCGGTGTAGCCGTCCAGCGGCGCCTTCTCGTCGATCCGCGCCAGCAACAGGCCCTGTTCGCCCTTGCCAACCTTGCGCATAAAGCCGTCGTCGCTGCGCAGCGGCTCGCCACTGTCATGGTCGTAAGCCACCAACTCCCAGGCCATCAGCGAGAAACCAATGGTGTTGTCGAAATTGAGAATGTTGGTGAAGCCAATGTTGCCGTCGCTCGCCGCGTACAGCTCGCAGATATGGTCGACAGCGAAGCGCGTCTTGAACTCGGCCCAGGCACCAGGACGCAAACCGTTGCCAATCATCTTGCGCACGTCGTGACGGTTGTCATCGGCGCTGGCCGGTTGATCGACCAGATAACGACACAACTCGCCGACGTAACCGATGGTGGTCGCACGGTAGCGGCGCACGTCGCTCCAGAACTGGCTGGCGCTGAATTTACGGCGGATCGCGAAGCCTGAAGCGCCGTTGATCGCCGAGCCCCAGCACACGCAAAGACCGGTGGCGTGGTACAGCGGCAAAGTGCAATAAACGACGTCGTCGGGGCCCATGTTGAGCGCGATCATGCCGAAGCTGGCGGAACTGCGCATCCAGCGGCCGTGTTTGAACACGCCGGCTTTCGGCAGGCCCGTGGTGCCCGAGGTGTAAATGTAGAAACACGGGTCGTCGAAGAACACTTGCTGGCTGCTCGGCGGATTGTCGCTGGCGGCGTCGGCACTGGCGCTGATCAGATTGACGTAGCCTTCGGGCGCAATGCCCGGATGGCTGTAGGTGTCCTGATCGGCCACGAACCAGGTACGTTGCGCGGCAATCGATACTTGCTCGCGCACCGCCGCAAACGCGGAGATCAATTCTTCGCCGACGACAATCGCCACAGGTGCCACCAGATTCACACTGTGGATCAGTGTGTCGCGCGTCTGCGAGGTGTTGAGCAAGGCGCTGACCGCTCCGACCTTGGCCAGCGCCAGAATGGTCACCAGCAATTCCGGGCGATTCTCGATAAACACCGCCACCACATCGCCTTTGCCGATGCCCTGCCCGTTCAGATAATGCGCGATGCGGTTGGCCCATTGGTTGACCTGCGCATAGGTCAGCATCACATCGCCCTGCAATAACGCCGGGCCTTGTGGATTGCGCAGGGTCGCTTGTTCGAATGTCCAGCCAAGGCCACAGCTTTGGGTCGGATCCGTGACGTTGGCCACCTTCATGCCCTTGACCACCCGCGGGATGGCTTTGGCAATCATCGGCAGTTTGCGGAGCATCATGCCCCAGGTAATGGTGTCGCTTGGCGCGTGACTCATGGAAGCTCCCCGTTCGACCTTGACGTGTGGTCGGTTTTTTATTGTCGGGCTGAAACTGCCGACGCTTTTTGAGCGAGGGTCGAGTCCGAAAATACGTCAGCGCTTCTCAAGCTGTACACGCGGTTTTTGCAATGTTTTGTATCCGCTGATCAAGCGAGGGCTACAGCGATCCCCGGGTAGGCGATTGGTTCCGTTGAATCGACAACGATCCCGCAAAATGCAGGATGCACGATGGCCATTCATGCAGATTGCACGACACCCTGAATTTCGATATTTCTTAAACTATTGATTTATAACGACTTTATTATTTTCAAATGCTGGCACAATCGCTGCAACCTCCTCTGCATGCTTGCCATTCAAGTGCATACGGAGCTGAAAAACATGAGCCTGATCCAAGAAAAATTTACCTCCCTGTTCTCCAACTTCGAAGTCACCACTGCGCCACGTCCCGATGGCGGGATTCTGCTGACCCTGCGCAGCAGCGACGGCAAAGTGTTCAAGCGCGCCCTGACTTATCAGCAATTGCATGCTGGCGATCAACTGTCATGGGCGATCAGCGCGATCCGTCGTGACCTGGCCGAACAGGCCAGCGAGTTGCCGCAAATCGCAATGCTGCAAAGCCAGCAGCGGTTTGCCCTGCCGACGTATCACTCGTTGTAATTTTTAAAACGCTTTAAACAAAACAGGCCGTGGAGCATGCGATTCACGGCCTGTTTATATTTTGCGGCTAACACAAAACCCTGTGGGAGCGAGCCTGCTCGCGAATGCGGTGTGTCAGCCACTGACAAGGTTGGCTGATCGGACGCTTTCGCGAGCAGGTTCGCTCCCACATTAGATCGAGTGAGGCTAGAAGGCTTCCGGTTCGATTCCGGTGAAGCTGTCGACGGTGACATGTCCCGCCAGTTCCCCGCCCTCGCGCGCCAGACCGCAGGTTTGCAGGCCGGCCGATTGAGCGGCATCGAGTTCTTCGACGATGTCCGACAGGAACAGAATCTCCCCCGCTTCAACACCGATCGCCTGTTGAATATTCGTGTAGGACTGCGCCTCACGCTTGGGCCCCGACGTGGTGTCGAAGTAACCGCTGAACAACGGCGTCAGATCACCCGCCTCGGAGCAGCCGAAAATCAGCTTCTGCGCCTGGATCGAGCCGGACGAGTACACAAACAGTTGATAACCCGCGGCATGCCAGCGTCGCAGTGCTTCAACAGCATCCGGGTAAACATGCCCCTTCAACTGCCCGGCGTGATAACCCTGCGCCCAGACCATGCCCTGCA
This sequence comes from Pseudomonas sp. NPDC087598, assembly GCF_044743525.1. NCBI lineage: Bacteria > Pseudomonadati > Pseudomonadota > Gammaproteobacteria > Pseudomonadales > Pseudomonadaceae > Pseudomonas > Pseudomonas sp. NPDC087598. The sequence continues at coordinate 52,902 of NZ_JBIUWQ010000026.1, forward strand.
AGGCCTTGAGCGGCGTGGCTTTGCGATCTTCCTCGATCCAGCTCAAGAGAACTTCAACAACCCGTTCAACATCAGCCTGCGGTGCATTGCTGTCACGGCGCACGGCGTCGAGTTGCTCGGCAACATCGGCGCGTTCGGCATTCTGCCGGACGAAATCCGGCAGGTGTTTGGCCGCGTAGGGAAACAGCACGTCGAAGACAAAACTCACCGCGCTGGTGGTGCCTTCGATGTCGGTGACGATGGCTTTGATCGACATCGGCTCAGTCCTCCAGACGTGGGAAGCGACCGGCGATGTCTTCGCCAGTGAAGTTGGCAACCCAACCTTCCGGGTTGTTGAACAGTCGGATCGCCACGAAATGCGGATGCTCACCCATGTCGAACCAGTGCTTGGTGCCGGCGGGTACGGAGATCAGGTCGTTCTTTTCGCAGAGCACGGCGTAGACGTAATCGTCGATGTGCAGGGTAAACAGCCCACGGCCAGCGACGAAAAAGCGTACTTCGTCTTCGCCATGCCGGTGTTCCTCAAGGAACTTGGCGCGCAGTTCGGCTTTTTGCGGGTGGTCGCTGTTGAGGCTGATGACGTCGACGGTGATGTAGCCGCGTTCGGTCATCAGCTTGTCGATCTGCTCTTTATAAGCGCTGATCACTTCTTCCTGAGTGGCACCCGGCTGGATCTTCGCGGCGGCTTGCCAGCGGTCGAAACGCACGCCCTGCTCGGCCAGGGTCGAGGCGATGTCTTCGAAATGGGTCAGCACCTTGTTCGGAATGTCAGGGCTGGAAACGTGATAGACGGACAGGCTGCTCATTGGGGCAATTCCTCGGTATCGGCCTTGCCTTCCGGTTCTTGCAGACCGGTCGGGCACAGCATTTCATCAGGCAAATGGGCTACTTCTGGTGAAGTCAGCCTTGGCGGTTCATGACGCTGCGGGTTTTCAACTCGCATTCAAACAGAAATTCGAAAGCCTCGATCTGGCGCAGCGCGTCATTCATCTGCGCGCCCCAGGTGTAGAGGCCGTGGCCGCGAATCAGGTAACCGACACAATCAGGATGGGCGTCGAGCCAAGGCTGCACCTTGGCGGCGAGGCGCGCAATGTCCTGGTCGTTGTCGAAAATCGGCACACGCACCCGGGATTCGTGGGTCGAAATGCCGCTGAAGGCTTTTTGCAGTTCGTAGTCTTCGAACTCAATAAAATCTTCCGGGGTCAGGCGCGACAGCACCGTGGCGTTGACCGAATGGGTGTGCAGCACGGCGCCGATTTCCGTGCGCCAGCTGTAGAGCTGGGTGTGCAACAGGGTTTCGGCGGATGGTTTTTTGCCCGGCTCCAGGCTGTTGCCCGACAAGTCCGTGGCGAGCACATCATCCAGACCCAACTGGCCCTTGTGCTTGCCCGACACGGTCAGCAACGCTTCGCTGGCCGACAGGCGCGTCGAATAATTGCTGCTGGTGGCCGGCGACCAGCCGCGACCGTAGAGAAAACGCCCGGCGTCGACGATTTGCTGGGCGAGTTGTTCACGCGTAAGGCTCATGGCCTGTCCTCTTGCATACGTGTGGCAATGATAACGGCAGCAGCGAGCGCCGCGAGACTGGCAATACTAAAGGTCAATGTCGCGCCGAGGGCGTTCCAGCTGTAGCCGGAATACAACGCACCGAGCGCGCCGCCGGTGCCGGCCAAGGCTGCGTACAGCGCCTGGCCCTGACCTTGCTGGCGTGCACCAAAACTACGTTGCACGAAGGCGATGGCCGCGGCGTGAAAACTGCCGAAGGTCGCCGCGTGGAGAATCTGCGCGAACAACAGCACCCACAGGAACTCGGCGAACGAACCTAGCAGCAACCAGCGCAGGGCCGCCAGCAGAAAACTCGCCATCAGCACCCGGCGCAGGGAAAACCGCGCAAGAATCCGGCTCATTGCCATGAACATCAGCACTTCGGCGACGACACCCACGGCCCAGAGCATGCCGATCGTGCCGCGCGTGTAGCCGAGTCGTTCAAGGTGCAGGGTCAAAAAGGTGTAATACGGGCCGTGGCTCATCTGCATCAGCGCAACGCAGCCGTAAAACGCCAGCACGCCAGGGCTGCGCAGTTGTTTGAGAAAGCCCTCGCCGCTCGGCCGATTGCCTTGCGGCGGTTGCGCGTTCGGCACCCACAGACTGCTAAGGACAATGCCGGCCATGATCAGCACCAGCGCCGCCGGGTAGATATCGAGACTGAGCCATTCGAACAGACGACCGAGCACGACCACGGTGATGATGAATCCGATCGAACCCCACAGACGGATCTGGCTGTAACGAGAAGTCTGGCCCTGCAAATGCGCGAGGGTGATGACTTCGAACTGCGGCAGCACCGCGTGCCAGAAGAACGCGTGCAGCGCCATGACCATTGCTAGCCAGGCGTAGGTCTTGCTGACGAAAATCAGCGAGAAGGTCAGCAATGTACACACCGCACCGAAGCGCACGATGGCCAGGCGTTTGCCGGTGTAGTCGCCGAGCCAGCCCCAGATGTTCGGCGCCACGCAGCGCATCAGCATCGGAATGGCGACGAGTTCGCCGATGCGCGCGGGACTGAATCCGAGGTGATCGAAGTACAGCGCCAGAAACGGCGCTGTCGACCCGAGCAAGGCGAAATAGAACAAATAGAAACTGGACAGTCGCCAGTAAGGGAGCGCCGCCACGCCGGTTATGCCGCGACGGCTTTGAGGCCTGCCATTAAAGTTGACCCAGCACCGGCGTGCTCACGCGCACATCGGCGTTCTGGCCACGGTGACGCAGCAGATGATCCATCAGCACAATCGCCATCATCGCTTCGGCAATCGGCGTGGCGCGGATACCCACGCACGGATCGTGGCGGCCCTTGGTGATCACGTCGACCGGGTTGCCGTGGATGTCGATCGAACGGCCCGGGGTGGTGATGCTCGACGTCGGTTTCAACGCCAGGTGCGCAACGATTGGCTGACCGGACGAGATGCCGCCGAGGATGCCGCCGGCATTGTTGCTGAGGAAACCTTGCGGGGTCATTTCATCGCGATGCTCGGTGCCGCGCTGAGCAACGCAGGCGAAACCGGCGCCGATTTCCACGCCTTTGACGGCATTGATGCTCATCAGCGCATGGGCCAGTTCGGCATCGAGACGGTCGAAAATCGGCTCGCCAAGGCCCGGCATCACGCCTTCGGCAACTACGGTGATCTTCGCCCCGACCGAGTCTTGATCGCGGCGCAACTGGTCCATGTAGGCTTCCAGTTCCGGGACTTTGTCCGGATCCGGGCTGAAGAAGGCGTTTTCTTCGACCGAATCCCAGGTCTTGAACGGGATTTCGATCGGCCCGAGCTGGCTCATGTAGCCGCGAATGACGATGCCTTGAGTGGCCAGAAATTTCTTCGCAATCGCACCGGCCGCGACACGCATAGCAGTCTCACGCGCCGAACTACGGCCGCCGCCACGGTAGTCGCGCTCGCCGTATTTGTGGTGGTAGGTGTAGTCGGCATGCGCCGGACGGAACAGATCCTTGATTGCCGAGTAGTCCTTGGACTTCTGGTCGGTGTTGCGGATCAGCAGGCCGATCGAGCAACCGGTGGTGCGCCCTTCGAACACTCCAGAAAGGATTTCGACTTCGTCGGCTTCCTGGCGCTGGGTGGTATGACGGCTGGTGCCCGGCTTGCGGCGATCAAGGTCGCGCTGCAGGTCTTCGAGGGAAATCTCCAGGCCCGGCGGGCAGCCGTCGACAATGGCGACCAACGCCGGACCATGGCTTTCGCCAGCGGTGGTGACAGTGAACAACTTGCCGTAGGTATTGCCGGACATGCAGGACGCTCCGTGAAATCAAACCCAAATTCGTGATGCGCGCCAGTATACGCAGGCTAACCGAGTAGTTCATCCTCGAACCTTAGTGGTACTGGTGAGTCCAACCGGCACCTTGGCGAATGATGGCGTGATGATGCTGCGAGTTTTGATCTTGAGTCTTACCCTCTTTACTGGCTTTGCCCAGGCGACAGTCCTACAGCGCCCGGTATCTTTGGATACCGGCACGGGCGAACTTTTCGGCTCGCTGTTGCTGCCAAAATCCGACAACCCGGTACCGGTTGTCCTGATTATTTCTGGCTCCGGCCCTACGGATCGTGACGGAAACAACCCCGACGGCGGGCGCAATGACAGCCTGAAACGGCTGGCGTGGGTGCTGGCCAAACACAACATCGCCAGCGTGCGTTACGACAAGCGCGGTGTGGCCGCCAGCCTCGCGGCCACGCCGGACGAGCGCAATCTGTCGGTGGAAGCCTATGCGGCCGACGCGGTGGCCTGGGGACAAAAGCTCAAGGGTGATCCGCGTTTCGGCAAACTGATCGTGCTTGGCCACAGTGAAGGCGCACTGATCGCCAGCCTCGCCGCGCCAAAACTCGATGCGGCGGCGGTGATTTCCCTGTCCGGCAGTGCCCGCCCGGTCGATCAGGTAATCCGCGAGCAACTGGCCCGCAGCCTGCCACCAGCACTGATGTTGCGCAGTAATGAATTGCTCGACAGCCTCAAGGCCGGTCATACCGACGACAACGTGCCGGCGCCGTTGCAGGTGATTTTCCGCCCGAGCGTGCAGCCGTATCTGATTTCATTGTTCCGTCAGGATCCGGCTAAAGCCTTCGCGCAATTGCAGATGCCGGCACTGATCGTCCAGGGCACTAACGACATTCAGGTCGGCACCGAAGACGCGAAGCTGCTCAAGGCTGCCAAACCGGACGCCAAACTGGTGGTGATCGAAGGCATGAACCACGTGATGCGCATCGTGCACAACGACATGAAGCGGCAATTGGCCTCCTACAAGGACCCGAATTTGCCACTGGCGGCAGAACTCGGTTCGCAAATCATCGAGTTTATTGACGGACTTCGCACCCGTTAAACGGTGTTTGCCCTCTAGTCTTGCAGGAAACGGCCGATAAGCCTTTGTCGCCAGCGTCTCGGCTGGCGACAAGCAGGGCTTGGACAGGATCTCGCCGTTATGACTGATACCCAGACTTCACCCGACACCACCGCTGAAAAAGACGCACCGCCAGCGGTCGAGCTGCCGTGGGCGGATGTCCACGTCGAGCACCACAAGATGCTCCGCCTGGCCCCGCTGCAAACCGACCGCCACACCGGTGGACGGCCGCTGCGTTTTGTCGAGTTCGGTTACGCCGAGCGCCACAGCAAAGAACACAGCCTGATGCGCATGGCGATCAAATTGCCGAGCCAGCGGGTGCGCAAAGAACAGAACCATCTCGATGTATGGGCCGACCACACCACCAAACGTGTGCATTTCGGGCCGGACAGCGGCTTGCAGATCGAACCGTTGAACCGTGGCATCGGCCGTTTCGTCGCCGCGCAAGGCATCAACTGGGCGAAGAAGCGCTGGCCCACCTACACCGTCGACGGCATGGACTTGAACAACAAGGACGCGCTGAACGAAGACACTCGCCTGCGTCGCGATCATTTTTTGCGCGTGCATGGCTTTGATGTGGTTTACGCCGATGCCCAGCATTTGAAGGGCAGCATCAAAGACGTACTGGTCGGTGATCTGCTCGGTGACTGGAACAGCGAGAAGCTGCAGATCGTCGAGATTCTTGAAGCAGCGCAGATGCTCCAGCAGGCCGAGCAGAACCTGGCTGAGCAGGAAGTGAAGCTGAAGAAGCAGGAAGATAAAGTCAGCAAGTTCAAGCGGGAAGACGCTGGATTGCGCTTTACGATTACCTGTTTGGTAGCGTTTGCGGTGTTTCAGGCGGGGTTGTTGATCTGGATTGCTACGCACCGGTAATACATTGAGACCGAGGCGTCCCCATCGCGGGCAAGCCACGCTCCCACAGGTTTTGTGTCGTACCCAGATGTTGCGGTACACATGGAACCTGTGGGAGCGGGCTTGCCCGCGATGCTTTTAAGGGTCAGACGCGGGAGGCGAACAGGGCCTGGTGGTCGCGGCACTGCTCCGCTGTCAGCATGAACACGCCATGTCCGCCGCGCTCGAATTCGAGCCAGGCGAAGTCGACTTCCGGGTACAGCGCGTCAACGTGCACCTGGCTGTTGCCCACCTCGACAATCAGCAAGCCCTTCTCGGTCAGGTGATCCGCCGCTTCAGCCAGCATCCGCCGAACCAGGTTCAGACCATCGTCACCGCAGGCCAGACCCAACTCGGGTTCGTGTTGATATTCATCCGGCATGTCGGCGAAATCTTCCGCATCGACGTAGGGCGGGTTCGACACGATCAGGTCGAAACGCTGTCCCGGCAGACCATCAAAACCATCGCCCTGCACGGTGTACACACGCTCATCGACACCGTGGCGCTCGATATTTTGATTAGCCACTTCCAGCGCTTCGAACGACAGATCAGCCAGCACCACTTCGGCGTTCTGGAACTCGTAGGCGCAGGCGATACCGATACAGCCTGAGCCGGTGCACAGATCAAGAATTCGCGCAGGCTCGGTGCCAATCCACGGTGCAAAGCGGTTTTCGATCAGCTCGCCAATCGGCGAACGCGGAATCAACACACGATCGTCGACAATGAACGACATGCCGCAGAACCAAGCTTCGCCCAACAGGTAAGCGGTCGGAATGCGCTCTTCGATGCGGCGTTTGAGCAGGCGCTGCAGGTTGACCAGCTCGTCGTCTTCCAGCGCGCAGTCGAGGTAGCTGTCGGCGATTTCCCATGGCAGGTGCAATGCACCTAGCACCAACTGCCGGGCTTCGTCCCAGGCATTGTCGGTGCCATGGCCGAAAAACAGATCCTCCCCATGGAAGCGGCTGACGGCCCAACGGATGTGGTCGCGCAGGGTACGAAGTCGGGAAGTGATCACGGGGCAGAACTCCAGAAAAAACGACTGGCGATTCTACCAGCCAAAACGCGCCACGACGACGCAGGAAAAATACCGGCGCGACAGTAGGAGCTTTCTGTTTTATGCGACAGCTATTGAACAGAACGTGTAACTTGACAAGGCTGCAGGCCAGTAACGACGGTGCCTACGATGGTAGCGATTCACAGAACCGCTCAGCCAGAGGACAATGTCGCAAAAGCCCCACCCCAAGGAGCCCCAGAATGTCCGTTCCAAAAACGATGTTTCAACTCAGCGGTCGCGGTTACGCAGCGGCCACGTTGAGCCATGCCACCGTGGTCATCATCGATGCCCAGAAAGAATATCTCAGCGGCCCGCTGGCCCTGAGCGGTATGGACGCGGCTGTCGCGAACATCAAACAAGTGGTTGCCGCAGCCCGCGCAGCCGGTCGGCCGATCGTGCACGTGCGCCACCTCGGCACCGTCGGTGGCCTGTTCGACCCGCAGGGTGAACGCGGTGAGTTCATCCCCGGCCTCGAACCGCAGGGAGACGAAACCATCATCGGCAAATTGCTGCCGAGCGCTTTTCATGGCACCGAGTTGCTCGATCGTCTACAAAACCTTGGCTCGCTGGACCTGATCGTCTGCGGCTTCATGAGCCACTCCAGCGTCAGCACCACCGTACGCGCGGCGAAAAACCTCGGTTTCCGTTGCACCCTGGTTGAAGACGCCTGCGCCACACGTGACCTGCCCTTCAAGGGTCGCGTGCTCAGTGCCGAACTCGTGCAGGAAGCCGAAATGGCGATCATGGCCGACAACTTCGCCACCCTCGCACTGACTCAAGATCTGATCTGATCCATTCAGATCAAGCACGAATGAGCGGCTCACTGCGCCGCTCATCCGCAAAGTCCTCTCATTTGCCGCAAATGCCATAGCCTCAGGAACAACACGGTCAACTCCCGGTCGAAGGGCCGATACCCATTGAGGAAGGTCGGAATGAAGTTATCCGATGGATTTGACGCACGCCGCTTGCGGCCCAAAGGCCAAAGCAATTGGCGTTTTCGTTTCGGCGCGGCGATCGCCGCCATTCTGGCGACGTTCGGCGTACTGCTGGCGATGGCCGGAGCCGCCAGCCTGCTCGGGCACCCACCGGCACTCGGCGACTTGAATGCCACGCCGATGGGTTCGGCGATTATTCTGGCGGTCGGTTTGTTGTTTCTGTATTTCGGTGTCGCCCTGTGGCGTCGCTGCCGCCGTCGCGCACGGCAATCGCGGGAACTGAACATGTCCCCGCACCTGATGAAAAAACACGACTGAATCACCGGCCTGGCTTTTTGCCGGGCCGTTTTGTTTCGACTTGGGTAAACTGGCCGCCCTTCGCGGAGGCTGACATGCAAGACGACGATTTTTCCCTGTTCAAAAGTGCGATCCAAGGCGTCAAGCCGATCAAGCACGACCGCGCCGAGACCGGCAAACCCAAGGCTGACCGCGCCCGGATCGCCAAGCTGCGCCAGTCCGCCACCGTGCGCACCGATGCCACCACCGTTGACGGTCTGTCCGATCAGTTCGTGATCGACGTCGGCCCGGAAGATGAGTTGATGTGGTCCCGCGACGGGGTGCAGGAAAGCCAGATGCGCAAGCTCAAGGTCGGTCAGATTCCGTTCGAAGGCAGCCTCGACCTACACGGCATGAGCGTCGAAAAGGCCCGGGAAACCCTTTGGGCGTTTCTCGCTGAAGCGACCAAGTTCGAAATTCGCTGTGTACGCGTCACCCACGGCAAGGCGGTGCGCCTTGACGGCAAGCGGCCGATGATCAAAAGCCACGTCAACACCTGGTTACGCCAGCACGCGCAGGTACTGGGTTTCTGCTCGTGCCAGGCGAAACATGGTGGTGCCGGCGCGGTTTACGTGATGCTTAAACGCACCATGATGGAAGGTCGCGACGAATAATCCGGTTACACCGAACTTGCAGGGTCGTCGTATCTACTACCACTGCCCAGCGGTTTGACGGCTGGGCCATGGCGATCCTGCGATCCTTTCCCTCAACTTAAGGCAGTCGGCTTTGCACCCACTGCCTGCGCTCGACGCGATAACCGGATTTCAATGAGTGACAGGTGACAGCGCATCGTTTGCTGACGATGAGGGCACATAAACTGAATTGCTCTGCTCATGTTCCTCTTGGTAGGCCTTTTCGATGCGGTAGGTAAGTTCCTCTTCAAGGTTGTCATAGTCGACGTTTTTGCCGTCCTCGCCGCGCAGACCACCATAGTTGAACACTACAAGATGCTTACGAAAGCCTTTACCCTTACGCGCACTGGGCATTTTGAAAAAGATCTTCCACCGGCTGTCATTAAAGTTCGGCAGGGTGTCAGCCTTTTCGGCAATGATATGAAGTACCGTATTGAGTTGCATCTGAGCTATCCCGCTATACGATTCGACCTCTGTAGCTTCAATCGATGTGTAGGGGACCAACCCATCAGCATTGAAAAACCAGATGCCCTTGTCTTTGAGGATCATCAAAGTTTGCGAACCGGCGTTCCGGTTCAGCCACGCCATGCCCAGGTACCATACCGAACACACTAGCAGTAGCGCAGCGATTCCATTGGACTCCATACGGAACCCCTGGATGGCCATCGCCAAGAATACAACTCCACCCAGTAAAGCTCTCACAGGCACGCGGCGACGCTCTGTGAACGCCATATCATTGATTGAACCTTCCATGATTTTCCTTTGGCTAACAGGTGCGAAAATCGCATCCCGGTAATGCAAAAAGCCCTTTCGGGCCGTCGTTTTAAATGAACCTTTCCATCAAGCCTTCTTGCCTTCGGAATGCCCAGGCTCAGCCTCGATACCCAACTGCTTTCAACTTCCTTACAGGGTATAGGTCGACCTGTGGCCTTTCCGGGTACATCACCAATCAACTTTTTTTGCGATTTTACTCGATAAATCGCTTACGTGAGATAACGACTCTTCCACGTCTTCTTCATGGATAACGCCCTGGACGAATTGCATAAACTCCGAACAGATTTACTTCACGAAATCAGTTTGGCTTTCTTTAGTTCCGAGGTGCTTCTGCGGAGCCCTCGCAAACGCGCCGAATCGCCCTACGTGTTCCCGCCAACCAAGAACCCTGAATTCACTCACCCGTCGAGTGTGACCGACAAACACTTCCAGGCCGCACTGACGGAATTGGGGATTCGCGCCCGCCGGCCATACAACTGCCGACACACATACGCTACCATGTGCCTCATGGCGGGTATGAACCCTGCGTTTATTGCCACTCAGCTCGGTCATAGCGTTCAGATGTTGCTATCGACTTACGCCCGATGGATCAATTCCAGCACCGACTGGGGTGAACTCGGTAAGCTCGAAAACAGCTTGATTGGTACAAAATTGGTACAGACAGAAACAGTACCCCTCTGAAACCCTTATGGAATCAGCCCCTGTGACACTGGAACAGAATTACACCGCGATCCTCGGCCAATTGGGCGAGGACGTCTCCCGCGAGGGCCTGCTCGACACGCCGAAGCGTGCCGCCAAAGCCATGCAGTACCTCTGCCGCGGTTATGAACAGACGCTCGAAGAGGTCACCAACGGTGCCCTGTTCAGCTCCGACAACAGCGAAATGGTGCTGGTCAAGGACATCGAGCTGTATTCGTTGTGCGAACACCACCTGCTGCCGTTCATCGGCAAGGCTCACGTCGCGTATATCCCGAGCGGCAAAGTGCTGGGCCTGTCGAAGGTAGCGCGCATTGTCGACATGTATGCACGTCGCCTGCAGATTCAGGAAAACCTCAGCCGCCAGATCGCCGACGCTGTTCAGCAGGTCACCGGCGCGCTGGGCGTTGCCGTGGTGATCGAGGCCAAGCACATGTGCATGATGATGCGCGGTGTTGAAAAGCAGAATTCGTCGATGATCACCTCGGTGATGCTCGGTGAGTTCCGTGAAAACGCAGCGACTCGCAGCGAATTCCTCAGCCTCATCAAGTAACTCGCAACAGAAAAAACCGGCGTTGATCGCCGGTTTTTTTTCGCCCGTGAAAAATCGGGTAAGCTGCGCGCCTTCTTCAATGTCCCTGTGAGGCTTGTAACGTGTTCGTCAAAGCGCTTCGTGTCGGCCTCGGCCAACTGATCATCTTCATCGATTTCCTCACCCGTCCGGGCAAGAAAAAACGCCCCGCCGCTGCCCAGGCCCAAGTGGACGCTGCGGCGAAGGATCTGACCCTTTATCAGTTCCACGCCTGCCCGTTCTGCGTGAAAACCCGCCGAACCTTGCGTCGCTTGAATGTGCCGGTGGCACTGAAGGATGCGAAGAACAACGAACAGGATCGTCAGACGCTGCTGGAACAGGGCGGCCGGATCAAGGTGCCTTGCCTGCGCATTGAAGAAAATGGGCAGACGACCTGGATGTATGAATCCAAGGTGATCATTGATTATCTGGATAAGCGGTTCGCGGCGGTCTGATGTTTTTGTATTGGGGCTGATGGCCCTATCGCTGGCAAGCCAGCTCCCACAGGTTTTGTGAACGACACAGATCATTGTGGGAGCTGGCTTGCCAGCGATGAGGCCCGCTAAGTCACCAAAAACCTCAGACAAAAATAAACCGGCCATCGAGCCGGTTTATTTGTTTTTCAGGCCGCTTTCTCTATCTGCGCCTGGCGAACCACCGCCGCCAGTCGCTTGAGCCCCTCATCCAGCCGCGCCGGATCGATGTGGCTGAAGTTCAGACGCAAATGCCCATGATGGTTATCCGGCTCCGGAAAGAACGGCTCACCCGGCATGAACGCCACATCATTGGCCAACGCTTGGTTGAGCAATGTCCGCGTATCCAGCGGCTGCTTCAATGTCAGCCAGAAAAACAGCCCACCCTGCGGCACATTCCAATCGGCCAGATCGGCAAAGTGCGTCTCCAGCGCCGCTTGAAAGCCGTCGCGCCGCTCACGGTAAAAACCGCGCAGCTCACTCAAATGCTGCTGATATTTCTCACTGCCAATCCACTGCAAGGCCTGCCACTGGCCGATGCGATTGGTGTGTAGATCCGCCGATTGTTTGAGTTTGAGCAGGTGCGGAAACAGGTCAGGGCTGGCAATCAGGTAGCCGACACGCAAACCCGGCAACAAGGTTTTCGACACGGTACCGGTGTAGATCCAGCTGGATTTCTTCAAGCGTCCGGCAATCGGTTTGGCGCTGCCGCCGTCGAAAGTCAATTCGCGGTAGGGCTCGTCTTCGATCAAAGTGACGCCGAATTCATCGAGCAACGCCGCCACCGCTGCGCGTTTGGCCTCGCTGTAGCGCACGGCGGACGGGTTTTGAAACGTCGGAATCAGGTAGATGAACGCCGGGCGATGCTGCTCCAGACGACTGCGCAATTGCGCCAGGTTCGGGCCATCGGACTCTTGCGGCACGGTCAGGCAATCGGCACCGAACAGCTGGAAAATCTGCAGCGCGGCGAGATAGGTCGGCGCTTCGAGCAGGATTTTCGTGCCCTTGTCGATGTACAGCTTGGCCGCCAGATCGAGGGTCTGCTGCGAACCACTGACCACCAGCACCTGACTCGCCTGACAGTCCAATCCTAGCGCCCTCGCCTCCGCTGCCAGCGCTTCGCGCAATGCCGGTTCGCCCTCGCTCATGCCGTACTGACCGAGGGACAGCGGCATGTCGGCCCATTCGACTTTCGGCAGCATGGCTTCGGCGGGCAGCCCGCCCGCAAATGACATCACTTCCGGACGCTGGGCCGCAGCGAGGATTTCACGGATCAAAGAACTTTTAAGGCGCGAGACACGTTCGGAAAAAGCCATGGAGGTCACCGGTAGCGAGGCGAATGAAAAATGAGTCAAACTTGTTGACTGAAACTACGACAGCTTGAGCGAGTACGTCAACATGCTTGACCTTAAAAATCCCAGCAGTCAGCAACAAGCCATGGAAGCGTTTTTCTTCGGCTATCAGGCGTTCACTGCCAAGGCTGATGAAATGCTTGAGCGCCGGGGCTTGTCCCGAGTGCATCAACGCATCGTGTTTTTCATCGCCCGGTATCCAAATTTGAGCGTCAAGGAGTTGCTGGCCTTGCTCGGAGTGAGCAAGCAGGCGCTGAACATGCCGTTGCGGCAGTTACAGGAAATGCATCTGGTGGAGAGCGTGGCGTCGCAAGCCGACAAGCGCAAACGGCTGCTGGAATTGACGGCTGAAGGGGCGAAGTTTGAACAGGCATTGCGGCGTGAGCAGGTGAAGCTGCTGGAGCGGGTATTTGCCGAGGCTGGGGAAGCGGCGGTGAATGGCTGGTTGGCGGTGAATCTGGCGCTGGGGAACAGTCAGACAGTTCTCGACTGATTGATCTGGCCTCATCGCTGGCAAGCCAGCTCCCACAATGGTTGGCGGTGTACTCAGCTGTACAGAACCACTCAAATCCTGTGGGAGCTGGCTTGCCAGCGATGAGGCCCTCGAAGGCGATATATCCCTATCGACGGACCTTTCGTAAACAAAACCAAAAACAATATTTGCTTTATTTGTACACAAAAGCATAATCCACAGCGAGCGAGTTCCTGACCGCATGGTCAACAAATTCGCGTATGCCTCAAAGGGCCGCTGCCACCCCTCATGGGTCCGGCCCTGGAAATAACAATAAAACTCTTGAGGAGTACTCGCTGTGGAAAGCCGCAAATCCGAAGCATCGACGCTGGACCTCTCGCCGCCGTTACGCAATGGCCTGCTGGAGCGCATCTTCAAACTCACCTTGCATGGCACCACGGTGAAGACCGAGCTGATTGCCGGTCTGACAACCTTCATCACCATGGCTTACATCATCTTCGTTAACCCGAACATCATGGCCGATGCCGGGATTGACCACGGTGCGGCCTTCGTCGCCACCTGTATCGCCGCCGCGCTGGGCTGCCTGTTGATGGGCCTGTACGCCAACTGGCCGGTGGGTCTGGCACCGGGCATGGGCCTCAACGCGTTCTTCACCTACACCGTGGTCGGCACCATGGGCTACAACTGGGAAACCGCGCTGGGTGCGGTGTTCGTCTCCGGTGTGCTGTTCATGATCCTGACCTTCTCACGGATTCGTGAATGGTTGCTCAACAGTATTCCGGTCAGTTTGCGCTTTGCGATGGGTGCCGGTGTCGGACTGTTCCTTGGGCTGATCGGCCTGAAAACCGCCGGTATCGTCGTCGACAGCCCGGCCACACTGATCAAACTCGGCTCTCTGCGCGAACCCGGCCCACTGCTCGCCGCGATCTGCTTCCTGATGATCGCGATCCTCAGCTACCACAAGGTTTTCGGCGCGATTCTCATCAGCATCATCACCGTGACCCTCGCCGGTTGGGGCCTGGGCATCGTGCATTACGAAGGGATCATGTCGACGCCGCCAAGCCTGGCCCCGACCTTCATGGCCATGAACGTTGCCGGCGTGTTCAACGTCAGCATGATCAGCGTGGTACTGGCTTTCCTCTTCGTGCACATGTTCGACACCGCCGGCACCCTGATGGGCGTGGCCCAGCGCGCCAATCTGGTCAACGCTGACGGCCGCATCGAAAACCTTTCCCGCGCAATGAAAGCCGACAGCGCCTCCAGCGTATTCGGCGCGGTGGTGGGCGTTCCGCCAGTTACAAGCTATGTGGAAAGTGCTGCCGGTGTGGCCGCTGGTGGTCGGACTGGTCTTACCGCAGTCACCGTAGGTGTGCTATTTATAGCGGCAATGTTTTTTGCACCGCTGGCCGGCATGATTCCGGCTTACGCCACGGCCGGTGCATTGATCTACGTAGCGATGCTGATGATGGGCGGCATGGCCCACATCGAATGGGACGAAGCCACCGACGCTATTCCGGCCATCGTCACCGCAATCATGATGCCGCTGACCTTCTCGGTCGCCGACGGCATCGCGCTGGGCTTCATTACTTACGTGGCGCTGAAAGCCGGCACCGGTAAGTACAAAGAGATTTCCGTGAGCCTGTGGGTGCTCTGCGCGATCTTCATCGCCAAGTTCATCTTCTTGTAAGCGTTACACGGTTCCGGCTTCAAATCAGCCTCACCCTTGCGGGTGGGGCTTTTGCACATTCGTAATACCCACAAAAAAAAGGAGCAAAGTGATGAGTCTGGAAACCTGGCTGCTGTTCAGCGGCGCTGCATTGGTGGTGATCCTTATTCCGGGGCCACTGTCATTGCTGATGATCAGCAACAGTCTGAATTACGGTCTGCGTCGTTCATACCCGGCGTTTCTCGGCGGTGTCTTTGCCTCGATCTGTTTGCTCAGTGCCTCCGCACTGGGTCTGGGCGCCCTGCTCCTCGCCTCGGAAAAACTCTTCAGCGCGCTGAAAATCGTGGGTGCGCTCTATCTGTTCTACCTCGCCTGGCAGAGCTGGCAGCAATCGCGTCAGCCTTCGACAGGCGCTGAAGTGCCGCAAGCGGCGCCGACACCCCGTTTCCGCGCACTGTTTGGTCGTGCTTTTGTGCTGGGTGCGAGCAACCCGAAAGACATCCTGTTCTTCGCAGCGTTCCTGCCGCAATTCCTGAGCGCAGAACAACCTTTCCTGCCGCAACTGTTGGTGATGATCGCAACCTGGACCGTGCTGGACCTGCTGTGCAAACTCGCCTACGGCCTCGGCGCCCATGGTGCAGCGCGCTATCTGCGCAGCGGTAAAGGACAGAGCTGGTTCAATCGCATCAGTGCCGGTCTGTTCGGCGGAGCGGGTGCCGCTTCCTTGCTCAGCAGTCACTGAGAAGTTACTGCAACTTACTGTTGATGTTGTTTAAATAGCCATTCTGGTTGCAAAATAATTGCAGCCAGGATGGCTAAATTTTTATCACTTCGAAAGTTTCGTCAAACAGTGGCGTTTGGCGACTATTCAGAACACTTTTCGAAAAACTATATTATAAGTCGTCAGCACGCTGAAATTCTGTGCAGTGATACATTGCCCAAGCTCGACATACCAGCAACAACATCCCGGCCCCAGCTCCGCATCAGGGTCTCTTACCCGATCAAGACCAAGAAAAAAAGGCCCAACTCGCAATCCGGCCTTGTCATGGCAAGAGAAGCCTGAAGCTTATTTCACACCTTACTGTTACTTCTACTTACCGATTAATGCCTGCAAATGCAATACATCGCAACAACCCGACGATATACACCAGTCGAAACTCGACATTAATATAGCCACGCCGCTAAATATTTATTTCGCCGAACAAGGATGTTCAAATGGCCACTCTTATACAAGAGTCTGAAATACAGCACGACTCCGTCGTCATTAACGATATTGGCCCTCAGCCTGCCAATACACGCACGGATTCCACTCTCGATCTGAAAACCGCGAGCCATGACGCTACCGATACAAAAAGCAAAACCCACACCAGCCAACTGAATCTTAACGACAAGCTTTTCGGGCCACTGGAAATTGGCCAGATTTCGGTGACACGGGTAGCTCTCGATGCACTGGGTGCAAGGATCAACGGCCAGCCCCTGAACGGTGACAACACCTTCTTTCGAGTGCCCAAGCGCTCTTTCGTCAATTCCTTGCAATTCAGTTTGACCGACATCGAAACCCATATGAAATCGGCCAACGGCAGGGATGCCTACCTGCTGCCGAATCTACTGTTCGATATCGCCAGCCGGCGGCCATTAACGGCTCCGCGCATGATCAGGGAAAATCCTGAAACCACTGTAGATCCGGGCAACCTTCGCAGCAAACTCGAGAAGCTGTTGAATGCCGCGCACAAGCTGGATTTGCGTCATGCCTCCTTGCCGAAAAACACGCCCGTCTGGGTTTCGAAGACGAAAAGCTATTCCGCTCTCGGCGCCAGCGTTGGGATTCAAGGCTTCGGGATATTCATGGGCATTCGGGGCGTATACGAAGCCATAAAAGTCGAAAACACCAATGAGGTGGTCATCAATGCCACGGGGATACTGACCGAAGTCAGTTCCATTGCCGTTGACCTGGCCATTACGCATGAAGCCACGCGCATGATCACGGCCGGGCAGCAGGCTTACAAGGATTTTGCCAGAACCCGTTTTGCAGTCAGGCTGAGCCGCTCTGGAGGCCTGATCGGCGGGGCACTGACGTTGCCGTTTGATCTATATACGGCGGTCAGATCCTTCACCGCAGCTGAAAACACCACGGGCAAAGAAGCCATGGATCAATACGTCAGTGCCGCGCTGAGCATTACCAGTGCTGCCATGACCGTCATCCTTGGCGCCGCAGCCATGGCCGGTTTTTCTTTCGCAGGCCCGGTGGGTCTTCTGGCGGGAGTCATGCTGGCAATCGGGTCTCAGGTTTATGGTGCGGTGCGGGCGGTGGATGACATTGATGATTACATCGAACTCTCCATCAATGAGCGCTGGCAGACAGGCTTTCTCGCGTTCTTTTTACAGGGACCACCGAGCGACGTTCAGAATCGTTTTCTGATCGCCAAAGCCAAAATCGATCACGCCAAACAGTTGAAGGAAAGTGCCAGGGCTTTGCTGGAGGGGCCATTGAAGGAGACCACCGAAGCCGTCGTCAACGGCAGCTTCGATGTGGAGCTCGTGACCGAGAGCGTCAGGAAGCAGAACTGGTGGACCAAAAAATGGGATTGGGACAGCGTTTCCACGCCAAAAATAAAAGACGGCGACGACGCCATTGACGCCCGCGAAGGGGTGACGGACAAGACCCCCGGCGCGGAAACAGGCACTGGGGGAGAAAACAAAGGCGTCCTGTGGTTCATGGGTGGCGGTGATGACGCCATACAAGGGGTGGAAAAAAAGCCGAACGCCTTCTATTTCGAGACGGGAAAAAAACAACTGACTGGCGGCGACAAGGATGACCACTTCGTATTCCAAGGCGCAGAAGTCGCCAGGCCTGAAGACGAACTTGCTGATCGCTGGACCTTGCGTGGCGGTGCGGGCAACGACTCGCTGATTCTGGGCAAGCTTGCTCAAAAATACGCGTATCCGAAAAAACCTTTGGCCGGCTACAACATTGATTTAGCCGCCGGAACCATCCACACCGTCACGCTTGATCCATTAACCGGAAAAGAGTTGAAGCGTAGTGCACACAGTACCGTCGAGAGTATCGAGAACGTCGAAACCATCGCTGATACTTCCACCACCGTCATCGGGACTGACGGGCGCAATGTGATCAAGGCGCGAGGCACCGACATCATCCGGGCCGGGGCTGGTAACGACCAGATTCATTTGCTGCAAGCGGGCGCATCGGTCTGGGGTGGACCCGGCCAGGATGAGTACTTCATTGATAATGTATCGGGCACTGTCTCGCTTTTCGAAGACGGCGTAGAGGACAGTGTGATTGTCCTCAATTTCAGAATGGAATTGATCGACCACTTTCTGGTGATGAAAGACGGCTCTCTGACGGTGGTGCTGAACTCTGATCTACATGGGAAAACCAGATTAGTCATCGCGGACGTCTATGAGCAAAAAGACGGTAAGTTAAAAATAAAAAATAACAAAATA
Source organism: Pseudomonas sp. NPDC087598 (assembly GCF_044743525.1). Taxonomy (NCBI): domain Bacteria; kingdom Pseudomonadati; phylum Pseudomonadota; class Gammaproteobacteria; order Pseudomonadales; family Pseudomonadaceae; genus Pseudomonas; species Pseudomonas sp. NPDC087598. The sequence goes on from NZ_JBIUWQ010000026.1 coordinate 71,113, forward strand.
ACCTTTGTCACCAACGATCGATTCTATCTTGCACCCGATTTCCTTGAGTCGATAGATAGCGGTGGACACGTGACTCTGGACGCTATTATTTTAAAGCGTGGATTCCCAATAAATCCGATCATCCTTTATTCCGAAACCTGCGACACCAACCACGAAAATTATGTAAGTTATTACCTTCCGCGCAATGACAAAAATATCACCTTCCGTGCAATAAAACGCACACGAGAATGTATAAAAATCCACCTTGACTACGCCAGCAACGAACTCACCAAGGTAGAGGTTGCTTATGGTGCTGCGCAAGACGATGGCTACTGGTGGGGGTCTACCGATCTGATCTATCACTTTGGCGAAAAAAGCCTGAAGTTAGTAAGTTTTTCGAAAGAAAACCCTGGTTTACCCAAACGTACCAAGGAAATGGGTAAATTCCTTGAATACCTTCAGTACACACCCGAACAGAGGTACGTATTCGTCTTCAATGATGGAAATCAGATCTCTGCCAAAATCACTAAAATCGAACAGCCCACTGAGACGGACTATCCGGCGACTGGTTTTATTCGGTGGAAAAGCCTGCTGCCTATGCCTCTGAATTTCCGCTGGAGCGGGTCGAAATTCGAGTTACCCGAAAACGACGCCTACGCATTAAGTCCACGGGGCGCCTGCATCAACTTCTCCGCCGCTCCCGGGCAAAACGCGATGGAATGTCTGGAAGGTGCAGGCGGGACGTACATTCTTCACCTCGTTGCCGAGCAAAACATCAAGATCGGCACGCCGGGCGGTCTGGCCAGCGCGAGTGTCAGATTGCCGCACTCGTCGACCTGGGAACTTGATGCGACCAAGCTGGGCAATGTCGAAATCAGGCTTGAAAACAACAAACTCTATATCGGCACCTGCACAATTCATCTCCCGGAATACGGCAGTGAAGATATCATCGACACCGTGCACGTCATTGATGAAAAAGGAATTATCAGAACGGTCGATTTGTCATTTGATCTGATTACCATTACCGGCGTCGACGCTCAATACTTCATTGAACCACCAGACTTTCCTGTCGTTCTCTCGGGAAGCTATTCTCCAGTAGCGGAACTGGAACTCCCGGTGAGAAATGCTACCCTTTATCACTACCCGACTTTTGAGCTGAGCTACAGCTTCCCAAAACGTCGCTGGATTACCACCCCCTACATGACCAATATCATCAACAGCTCGCATCTTAAAGTTCACGGCCGGTGTAATCATCAGTTGCCCAAGCCGCAACTCACCTCCTTCCAACAGTCGATAGTGGCCCTGGATGAAGTGCCCGTCTCTTGATCCTTTAGTTCTACTTTCAACGATATAAATCCTGCGCACTCTGACGACAGAATAGTTTGAGCCTTGTCAACTTCCCCAGCCCCGACCCTCTCGGGGCTGCACTCAAGTGCGCTTCAAAAATGTGATGACACGCTCATCAAACGGAGTATCAATTCATGGCCAAATCGCCCAAAAAAATTCCGGTGGCTTCCGCAGGCGACACGTCGACGCCAACCACCCGAACTGGCGTTGACCTTCCCGCCGGCCACCGATTCCCGGATCTGCACCTGCCTGACAGCGATCCCGCGACAGGCCACTCAACGCGCCAATCGCAAATCCCGGTGGTTGATCAGCCCAACGTCGTCATAAGCAATCTGCCCGGCCACGGCGTTGATACCTATGGATTCGCCCGCAGCGAAATCGCCTGGCCACAAAGCCGCTACAACGAGTTGGTCGCTCTGGGCGCGGATACCGGACTGTTCAGAGGACCGGATTTGCGAACCTACGCGGAAATAGGCAGCGAAGGCCGCTTTCTGGTTGAACTCAGTGAACGCGGCGTTTACCACGTGCCCCTGTCTTTCGCACCCGGAGTTCCCGGGCCGATCCTGAGCAAAATCGAGGGTCAGCCACGCTGGCGCATCGAGCGGCCGGGCTGGCAATCGTCGCCGACAGCGGCGGCTTCCGTAACGCCGAAACCGCCAGCCTACTTGCCCCCACATTTGGCCGCCGTATTGACCAAAGCGGAGCTGGCATCCGACGGAATCCGCTACGACAAGCACAAGAAAACCTACGTAGACACGGCAGAAGGCACGGTAATGGTGCGCAAGGTCGGCGACGGTACCTACCGAGAGACATCCGCCAGCGAACTCTCTCCTTCCGGCCCCGAACTTGAAGCCGTTACGGGAACAACACTCTGGCGACGCAAGGCTAAGGACAGCGCCGAGCCCACTCGCGCCGCTGACGAACCGACGCCCGGTCCGAGCAAGCGTCCACGTCTTGACGAACCACAAGATCCTGCCGCCACCAGCACCCTCGCGTCTGAACAAACACCTTATTTCTGGCTGCCATGGGGCCACTTGAATCAGCCGACCACTGGTGAATCGGTGCAGCTCGGCTGGCTGCACTATCCCATCGTTCCCGTCGGCTCGGCGCCCCATCGCTTGCCCAAGGTGTATTACCTGCAACACCCGGAGTTTGCACCGTCGCACTTCGATGCCTTTGAGCGGATGCTGCAAACGGCGCCGGAACTCCAGCCGGTGGCCACCTTCCGCATCGGCACCGAGCCTGGAGAAGTGCGCCCCGGCAAGCGTTTTTTTGAAAAACCGCTAACGCAGTCCGTCGCCGAAACCTTTGCCGACTTCTCCGATTTCACGGCAAGAGCCGTTGCGCGAAAACTGTTCGAGCTTTCGGATAACGCCGCCACCATCACCGGCACCGGACTGAGCAACATTCAAACGGTCTTGAGCCAATGGAATCAAAAGCCCTTCCCCGCCACACCGGCGTTTGCCGACCCGCTGAACATGCTGCCGGTGGCGAAAACCATCGACATCGCAGGGAAAAAAGTCATCCCGCTGCACCCTCAGGTCGAAGGGGATTTGCAGCGACTGGTGTTTGATCCACAGCGTTTTCCATTCGAGTGGCAGAACTACAAAAAGGATCCGACCGATCTGAACCTCAGGCGTCTGGTCGGTGCCTTGCTGATTCGCAGCAGCTACGACGTCTTTCCTCTGACCCACGATCACCGCATGCCGACGCTGGTCTTCAAGCGCACAAATCATGATGAAGTGTTCTTTCTGAAACTCGGCGCGGTCGAGCATATCGGCCTGTCCCACGCACCGGGCAATGAACTGGCTGATCCGGGTCTGCCCGCACGTATCGGCAACGAGGCCTTTACTGCCCTGACGAGCGCAGCGGTTAAAGGCAAGGTGGTCTGGCTGATCGGGGGGGTAATGAAAGTCGAATCGAACCCGGAGGCCGTGTTTATTCTCAGAGAGCGCTGACAACGGCGGCTGCCCTCGCCGCACTGACGGTGAGGGCAGCCTCTGCCTCAGAGCATCAATCTCGTAAAGTTTTGCATCATGTGCCGTCGATACAAGACATATGTACCGCACACCACGTCCTCCGATTACCGAGCATTAGCTCCTTGAAGAACCCGTACTTCACTGGAGCATTGCAATGGCTAAATCGCCCAAGAAAATTCCGCTTTTACCTCCACCCGATAACGCGGCGAACCCCACCCGCCCCGTGACCGAACCACCGGCTGGCAGCCACGGCGATACCGGGCATTCGGTGCCGGCGCTGACCGGCACCGAGCCGACGCCTGGAACCTCGACCGGGAGCGGGGCCGACATAGCCGGCCGGCGCCCCAGCGTCATCATCAGCCAAATGCCTGAACCCGAACCTTACGCACCTGCGCGGCGTGCGTCTTCAGAAGGAGCCTCCCAACTACCTGACACACGTCAGGCGACACCTGCCATCGACGCGAATCTTCCTCCCGCCACGTTCATCGATCCGGCGCTGGCAGCCCTGCTGACCAGTGCCGACACCTCGGCGGAAGGCATCCGTTACGACAAACACAAAAAAACCTATGTCGATCTGGAGCACGGCACGGTGATGGTGCGCAAACATCCGGATGGCAGTTATCAGCAAACCCATCCCGGCGAATTGAGCCCGACCGGTGAACGGGTCGAGCAGATTCCGGGGTCGAAACGCTGGCGTCAGGTGGCGTCAAACCGCTCTCCGGTGGACGCTGATCTGCGCGTCGTCGAGGCCAGCGAACCTGTGCCAGGCCCCAGCAAACGGCCGCGTCTGCACGAGCCAACCAGCGCGACGGATGAAGCCGGAATACTGGTGGAAAGTCTTCTGTCCCAGCAACCGGACGCCCTGGATCTGTCGGCCGGGCAATGGCGAAACTGGGGCAAAACCACACCACCGGAATCAGGTCTATCCATCGAAATAGACGGTGCGCATTACCCGATCGTGGATCAAGGCATCCACCCCGTCACTGGCCTGGTCTATTTGCAGCACCCGGGCTTTGCCCCCGGACGCTACGACGCCTTTGAACAAATGCTCCGCCACGAGCCCTCACGCCAGCCGAAATGGGCGTTGAAACGCGATGGCCAATGGCGGGTCCTGGAAAGCCATCTGCCGTTTGAAATGCCCCTCAAGCAATACGTCGCCCACGCGTTCAAATACCTCTCCGATCACTCGTTGAGCAACCTCGCGCGCGCCGTCTTCGACCAGACCCACCCCTTCGGCACGGTGACTGGCCTCGGCCTTTCGGTGATGACCCTGACCTTTCGCCACTGGCTCGATCGCGTCAACAACGAGGCGCCCATGCGTGGGCTCATGGATCCACTGCTGATGTTGCCCAGACTGGCTGTTGAGCCGTTCACCATGGTGCCCGGTGGCGTGCTTTCGTTGCCCGCGCCCTCACCGCGTTTTTTGCAACGAATAGACTTCGACCCGCAACAGTTTCCGCTGGAATGGGGCACCTACGCAGCGGCCCCGACAGGTGCCAGTCTGCGCACGTTATTCAGCACGATCCTGCGGCAGAACGGTTACACCATCAATACGACCCCACGGGCGATGAGTGAAGGCGCGTTGCTGTTTCACCGCGAAGGCGTCGCCGCCGTATTTGTCTTGAAGTTGCCGCGTGTCACCGGCAGCACGATTGCCCGTTACAGCGTGCCCGGCGCGGAAATGGCCAGTCCGGCCTTCCAGACGAAACTCACCCAAGCGACCCGGCACACATTGAACATTCACCTGGCGCAGAACCAGATCGTTTATCTGGTGGGCGGCACGCAGCTAATCGCACCTGAAAAACCGACGTTGTTCATGGTTAGAGAGGGATGACTGTCGACCTTGCGTCCACTGCATCACTCGCCCACTGCGTTCCAGCATTCACATGGAAGAGAAACCCGATATGGCCAAAGCACCGAAGAAAATCCCACTCACTCCAGCCCCCGACACGTCCCTGGCAATCACCCGCATCGTGACAAACGAACCTGCCGGGCACCTTGCGCATACCGGCAGTTCCGATCCGGCAGCATCACTGGTTCGCACACCTGAAGCGGACGCCCAAAATCCTTCGTCGAACGCAAACCCACGCGCGCCAGCGGTCACCGTGAGCCATCTGCCCGAGTCTGTCGCAGCGCTGCTGGAAACCAATATGCGCACGATCAGCTGGCCGGCCGAAAATGCTCACCTGTTGCGCGCAATCAGCAGTCATCGCGGGTTGTACGAAAGCCCCGAGGGCGATACCTATGCGCATATCGCCAACGAGGGCTATTTTCGCGTCGACCGCCAATCCGATGGCCGCTATCGCCTGCACTGGCCAGAGGGTCTCGGCGAGGCGGGCCCGCTGCTCACGCACGTCGAGGGGCAACCTCACTGGCGCCCCGAGCAAGCCGCTAGGCCCGCGCACACGGCAGTGAATACCGAGACAGCGGCAAAGCCTTCATCACCACGGCCCTTGCCCGCCGATCAGGCGACCTGGCTGACCAGCGCACAAAGCACTTTGGACGGCATGCGCTACGACAAACGCAAAGCCACTTATGTCGATATGGAAGACGGAGCGACCTTCCTCGTGCGCAAACATCCGGCGGGCGGCTATCAGCAAGCCTCTGCCCACGAGCGCAATTCGCTCGGCGCGCGGGTCGAGCAAATTCCCGGAAGCAAACGCTGGCGAACCCGGGCGGCCGACGATCAGTTACCGGGACCCAGCAAACGTGCGCGCCTGACAAATGCCCATCAACCGGCACTGGCACGCCCATCGTCTGGCCTTACACCCGAGGCGCAGCCCGCGTCCGGAGTCTGGAAAAGCTGGGGCAAAACCAGCAAACCCGAATGGAATGACTCCATAGACATAGAGGGCCTGCACTATGTGATCGTGCCGCAGCGCATGCAGACCGATACGCTGCTCGTCTATCTGGAAAACCCACTGTTCACGCCTGGCCGATACGACGCCTTCGAACAGATGTTGCAGACCGATCCGTCTCTGCAACCGAAATGGGCGGTTAAAACCGCTGATACCTGGACAGTCGTGGAGCAACGCCCGTTTGAGGGATCATTGACCGAGTACGTCGGCAAAACCTTCCTGGATTTATCGCATCAGTCGTCGAACGCCATCGCCAGAACCGTGTTCAATCAGGCTAACCATTCCGAAGTCATCAACGGTGATGGACTGCGCATTCTCTTCGACACGCTGTATCACTGGGAAAACAGAACCAGCTCGGCGGCACCGAGAGCGGAACTGGCCGACCCGTTATTGCTGCTACCCATCCTGCCGGCACAACCCAGTGCCGATCTGCTGGGGCACAACCTCATGCTCCCGTCGCCGTCCGGCGAAGCCTTCCAGCGACTCGATTTCGATACCAGCCGATTCCACCAGCAATGGCGCGATGCGCTGGACACGCCGGGCAGCAGCCTGCGCGCGATGTTCAGCGATCTTCTCGAACACAGCGGGTATGCGGTCGATCGTACCAGCCGCATGTTCAGCGATGACGCGTTGATCTTCAAACGGGAAAACCTCGACAGCGTATTCGTCCTCAGGTTTCGCCCCAGCGCTGCCGACGGCACGCTGTATCGAGGCATGGACCCGGCTTCTGAACTGAGCGGCGAAGGGTTCAGGAGCAGGGTCGAGAAATCGAAATGGAGCCAGATGCTCGAGCCCGGCAAGGTCGTCTATCTGGTCGGCGGTACACAGCCAATCTCTGCACAACAGACGTTGCTCTTCATTGTGAGAGAAGGCTGACATCCAGCGGCAGGCACACCTGTTTCAGGCGCACTGCAAGGTGCAGTGCGTCACCCGGATCCATCACGAATATCGAGCTAACCAGAATGGCCAAAACACCGAAAAAACTACCTGGCACCGTTTCACCTGATTCATCTACATCCCCTGTGCGGCCTGTGACTGATGCGCTTGACGGCACTCAAAGAATTGCCGGAAACACTGACTCCGTCTTCCCCGCAGCAGAGAAGCCCTTTGCACGTGTCCGCGAAAGTGCAGACGAAAACAATCCGGTCTCGGCGGTTTCCGTCAGCAATATGCCCGCAACGTCGTGGCCAACGCCGGATGCCGCTCGCCGATCGATTACCTGGCCGGCGGATCAAGTGCATCTGTTGCGTCCACTGGCGAGTGACAGCGATCTGTTCATCAGTCCGGATGGCAGGACATATGCCCACGTCGAAAACGAGGGCCACTTTCTGGTTGAACGCCAACAGGATGGTCGTTATCAGGTGCCTTTCGACTTCACACCGGACTTGCCCGGGCCTTTTTTGCATAAGGTTAGCGGCCAGTCATCGTGGCGTTTCGAACTGCCGGCCTGGCTTGCGGCGGACTCGCCAGCCAGCCCGACTCCTGCGGCCATTACCGCGCGCGCATCCGCGAAAACGCCCGGCGTTCTCGCGCCTCATCTCGCCGCACGGCTATCCGATCCGGCGACGTCAGCGCAGGGCATCCGCTATGACAAGCACCGTAAAACCTATGTCGACACCGCAGAAGGCACCGTCATGGTCGGCAAAAACGCCGACGGTGAGTATCAGCAGACTTTTGCCAGCGAACTGAAACCTTCCGGCGAACGGGTGGAACAGATTCCCGGATCAAATCGCTGGCGCCGAAAAGTAGCGAACGCCACAAACGCTGCCGAGCCTACGCCGACAAATAATCGACGACCGGCCGAGCAATCGCAGGCAGACGAGTCAGGCCCAAGCAAACGTCCGCATCTCACCGCACATGACGAGACGGCATTGCCCCATCAGCCGGATGATTTCAACGGCGATCACCAGCCGACATGAACCTTACGCAAAGCTGATACCGAGCCCTTTCGGACCATATTCGACAGACGAAAAAAAGCCCGCAGTGTGAGCGGGCGAAAGACCAAAGAAGCTATATGCGCAGTCGCTTCCCGGTGGGGGCAGCTGCTTGGGGGTCAGCTGCCCCGATACGTGGAATAGCTGTAAGGCGAGATCAGCAATGGCACGTGGTAGTGATCCTGTTCGGCAGAGATGCCGAAACGCAGCACGACCACGTCCAGAAACGCCGGCTCCGGCAGTTGCACGCCACGGGAGCGGTAGTAATCGCCAGCGTGGAACTGAACCTGATAAACCCCGGTACGGTAATCGTCGCCCTGCAGCAACGGCGCATCGACCCGGCCATCGCTGTTGGTTATCGCACTGGCGACCAATTCCAGTTGCGAACCTTCAACGCGGTACAGTTCGACCTTGATCGAACTGCCCGGGCAACCGTGTGCAGCGTCCAAAACGTGTGTAGTCAAACGTCCCATTGATTCTGCGCGCCTGGCCGCAAAGAGCAGTCAGACCTCGCGCCTCCCGAAGTCAGATAAAAAGGAGACCGCACCGTTTCGAAGCACGAAAAGTTGCGGCGAGCGACTGATTAAGACACTTTTCAAAAAAATTGTACACAATAAAAACGACATTTTTCACATCACCCCCGCCATCCGGGACTTTCCCCGCGTTCTGCCAGCAAAGCGCCTGATCATTGAACCTCCTATCCATTAGCTGACTGGTCAGGCAGGTTTCTTGCAGGCTCACGCCATTAACAGCAAAAGATGACAGTCGGTGAAAATTGCGAAAATTCAGGCTTACAAATTGAGAATAAAGTTGTATACAATCAGCGCATCGCTGTGACGCCAGCCTGCACACTCACCGCCGGGCCGTTACACCAACTGTCAACGAATAAGAAGGAAGACTGCAGTGAGCGCTGACTACCCACGCGACCTGATCGGTTACGGCAGTAACCCTCCTCACCCCCACTGGCCGGGCAATGCCCGCATCGCCCTGTCCTTCGTACTCAATTACGAAGAAGGCGGCGAGCGCAACATTTTGCACGGCGACAAAGAATCCGAAGCCTTCCTGTCCGAGATGGTTGCCGCCCAGCCGCTACAAGGCGCGCGCAACATGAGCATGGAATCGCTTTACGAGTATGGCAGCCGTGCCGGCGTCTGGCGGATTCTGAAACTGTTCAAGGAATTCGACATTCCTCTGACCATCTTCGCCGTCGCCATGGCCGCCCAGCGCCACCCGGATGTAATCCGCGCAATGGTCGAGGCCGGCCACGAGATCTGCAGCCACGGCTACCGCTGGATCGACTATCAGTACATGGACGAAGCGCAGGAACGCGAGCACATGCTCGAAGCGATCCGCATCCTCACCGAACTCACCGGTGAGCGTCCGCTGGGCTGGTACACCGGTCGCACCGGTCCGAATACCCGTCGTCTGGTGATGGAAGAAGGTGGTTTCCTCTACGACTGCGACACCTACGACGACGACTTGCCCTACTGGGAACCGAACAACCCGACCGGCAAGCCGCATCTGGTGATTCCGTACACCCTCGACACCAATGACATGCGCTTCACCCAAGTGCAGGGTTTCAACAAGGGTGACGATTTCTTCGAATACCTCAAAGACGCCTTCGACGTGCTCTATGCCGAAGGTGCCGAAGCGCCGAAAATGCTCTCGATCGGTCTGCACTGCCGCCTGATCGGCCGTCCGGGTCGCCTCGCCTCGCTCAAGCGCTTCATCGAATACGCCAAAAGTCATGAACAGGTGTGGTTCAGCCGTCGCGTCGACATCGCGCGCCACTGGCACGAAACCCAGCCGTACCAAGGGGCCGCCAAATGAGCCGTTTTCAAACCCTGCAACCGTCGACCCTGAGCCGCGACGCCTTCGTCAAAGCCTTTGCCGACATCTACGAACATTCGCCATGGGTAGCCGAGAAGGCCTACGACCTGGGCGCAGACGCTTCGATCGACGAGATCGAAACCCTGCACCAGCGCATGAGCGACATCCTGTTGAGCGCCGATCACGCCAGTCAACTGGCACTGATCAACGCTCACCCGGACCTGGCCGGCAAAGCTGCCGTCCAGGGCCAGTTAACCGAAGCCAGCACCAATGAACAGGCTGGCGCCGGTATTCACCAATGCACGGCCGAAGAGTTTTCTCGCTTCACCGAGCTGAACGACGCCTACAAAGCCAAGTTCAAGTTTCCCTTCATCATGGCGGTAAAAGGCAGCAACCGGCATCAGATCCTCGCGGCGTTCGAAACGCGCATTCACAATTCGGTCGACACCGAATTCAAATGCGCGCTGGCGGAGATCAACAAGATCGCCCTGTTCCGTTTACTGACTCTTTAGCAAGCCTGGCCCGAGCATGTCAGACGCGGAGAATGCCCAGGGCCTCGCAAGCATCCCCAGCCACTTATTTAAAGGCAGACAAGAAGAATGAAAGCTTACGCCGTACCTTTCGAGAAGTTCGTCAACCTGGCCGATGCCCGTCTGGGCACCAAAATCATTTCGGTCACAGATGACTGGTTCGCAGACGCCAATCGTCTGTTCCAACCGACCCCGGCCGTATGGAAGGAGGGCGTGTTCGATGACAACGGCAAGTGGATGGACGGCTGGGAATCGCGCCGCAAGCGCTTCGAAGGCTTCGACAGCGCAGTGATCCGTCTGGGCGTACCGGGCTCGATCAAAGGCGTGGACATCGACACTTCATTCTTCACCGGCAACTTCCCGCCATCGGCCTCCCTGGAAGCTTGCTTCCTGGCCTCGGGCGAGCCTGATGAAAACACCCAGTGGACTGAGGTGCTGTCGGCCGTCGAGCTGCAAGGCAACAGCCACCACTACCACGAAATCAGCAACGACAAAGCGTTCAGCCACCTGCGCTTCAACATCTACCCGGACGGTGGTGTTGCCCGTCTGCGCGTGTACGGCATTCCGTTCCGCGACTGGTCGGCTGTTGGCGACAACGAGCAAGTCGATCTGGCAGCAGCCCTGAATGGTGGCCGCGCCCTCGCCTGCTCCGACGAACACTTCGGCCGCATGAGCAACATCCTCAACCCGGGCCGTGGCATCAACATGGGCGACGGTTGGGAAACTGCACGTCGTCGTACCCCGGGCAATGACTGGGTCATCGTCGCGCTGGGCCACCCGGGCGAGATCGAGAAGATCGTCGTCGACACCCTGCACTTCAAAGGCAACTACCCGGACACCTGCTCGATCCAGGGCGCTTTCGTCAAGGGCGGTACTGACAGCCAGATCGAAACCCAGTCGCTGTTCTGGCGCGAACTGCTGCCAAGCCAGAAGCTGGAAATGCACGCCGAGCACACCTTCGTCGAGCAGATCAAGGCGCTGGGCCCGATCACCCACATCCGTCTGAACGTGTTCCCGGACGGTGGTGTAAGCCGCCTGCGCGTATTGGGCAAGGTCGCTAAATAAGCGTTGAACCCATTCGCGAGCAGGCTCGCTCCCACAGGGGATTGCATTCCAAATGTGGGAGCGAGCCTGCTCGCGATAGCAATAGAACAGTCAACAACGAATTCGGATAAGAAGAACAGCATGCGCACACTACAGATTGAACCGCTGACCAAAGAAGCCTTCGCCCCTTTCGGTGACGTGATCGAAACCGACGGCAGCGATCACTTCATGATCAACAACGGTTCGACCATGCGCTT
>NZ_JBIUWQ010000027.1:0-80259 GCF_044743525.1 Pseudomonas sp. NPDC087598
CCGAAGTTGTAGGCCCGAGTTGAGGCTTATGCTGGAACCAAGTCATAACGACGAACTACCCGTCATCCCGGGAAAACGCTACTTCACCATCGGTGAAGTCAGCGAGCTGTTTGCCGTAAAGCCACACGTGCTGCGCTACTGGGAGCAGGAGTTTCCTCAGCTCAACCCCGTCAAACGCCGCGGAAACCGCCGGTATTATCAGCGCCAGGACGTGCTGATGATCCGGCAGATCCGCGCGCTCCTTTACGATCAGGGGTTTACCATCGGCGGCGCACGTTTGCGTCTGTCCGGCGATGAAGCCAAAGACGACACCACCCAATACAAGCAAATGATCCGCCAGATGATCGCCGAACTCGAAGATGTGCTGGTGGTACTCAAGAAATAAAAAGCTGCGTTTGAATACTTCCAGTTTTCAAAAGCTTGCGATATATTCTTGAGCGCTCTTCGAGGTGAAGAGCGAGCTGCAACATCAGTCGGGGCGTAGCGCAGTCCGGTAGCGCACTAGCATGGGGTGCTAGGGGTCGAGTGTTCGAATCACTCCGTCCCGACCATATAATTCAATGACTTAGCCCAACTTTTGCGAGTTGGGATTTTTCATGCGTAGGGACTTTTGCGGGGGTTCATCCCGTCTTTCTCCTCAAGATGGTCAGCGCCGGTCCTCGCGAATCGGTTGCTGTGAGTTCACGCCGTTTTTGGCCCTTTTTCGCGCTGCCTTTGGCACCAATCCTGTTTGATATTTATCTTCTTTCTCAGCTTTTTCGCATGTCAGATAGCCTTGCCAAAAGCCCTGTTTCCGGGCGATTAGGGCGTTTTTCCTCACCGGCTCCGCGGCGCTAAACCCTGGAAGCTCAGTTCCGATTCTTCGTTCTTAACGGTCACCATCCCAGATCAGCGAAACCGGCTGTATGCCCCGCCGGCCGTGCCTTTGAACACAATCGGAAGCGGGTTTTGACCAGATTTCCGATTGTCTGCTTGGGAATCGGAACACGCGGTGGGAAGGCGGGGAGGGCTGTGAGGCTGGCGCTTTGGCTAGAGTCAGTTGCTGACGGCCCCACGGCCCTCTGTATACCCTTTGATCAAAAGGCCTAGAGCTTGTTTGTGATCAACTCCAACGTGCAAGGTAACGTCCATCAGCCCCCCAAACTCAACGCCGTTGGGCCCAAACCGCAGTGCCAAACAGACCGCAAATTCACCCGATTTCTTGCTGTTTTGGTGACAAACCATTTTGCAGGTAGTTGGCACCGATTGAGTGCCGCTGAACCCTCGAAAGATCCGTCGGCCGCGGCTTCTCGCGGTCAGCTCGGAATCTCTTGCAAGGTCCTGGTCGGTGCCAAATCCGCTGCTAACTCACAGGTTTCTCTGGCGTGTCCGGCGATCTTCTGACCGTCCTGGTGCCGCGCCGCACTGCTTCGAAGTGATCGGTGTGCCACTTCTCACCCAGCACTGCACCGCAGTAGGCGCAGTGCCCGCCGTATTTCAGGCGAACGAGTTCGCGCTCCGCTTTTTTGAGTCGCATGCGGATTCCTTGCCGCTATAGCGGCTGACTTTGAAGGGGGGAGGGAGTTACGGGTGTTTTGAATTTATATCCAGCGCACATCGGCCGATATTTGAGGTGTCGACAGCGTGGTCAGATCATTTTTGCTTGAAGCCAAAAAAGGAGAAATATGGAGCAGGAATACCGGGCTCTGAGTACTCTCAAGCGTTTTCGTTACTTGATCCTGAGTGCCATGGTCATCGCATCCATTGTTAGCGCTTTTTGGCGTTTTACGGGGGAGTGGAATCAGTTCTGGACATGTATTGCGGCGCAAGCGTGGTTTACGCAGGCCGTCTTTGCTTACCTACGAGGCGGTTGGGTAGCTATTGGCCCTGGTGGTCTACCGAAAGATGCGAGCCCTGTAGGTAGGGCGGTATTGGCAGCAGTGGCTCTGGGGCTTTACTTACTGATGTTCGGTTACCAGGCGCATGAGCCCGACTCAATTTATGAAAGACGCGCCTCGGACTGGACCATGCCTACTCGTGAGGAGATTGGCAGATATCCCGATCAGAAATGATTGATGCAGTCACCTGCTGCTGTTCCTGCCGCAGCGCTTCCTGAACTGCCTAGACAACGCGCTTTAGGTACGTGAACTCGTGGTTTTCCTCGACAGCCCGTCGCCGACGGGGTAGTTCCACTCATCACCGAAAAGCTCGGTCAGCAATTTACTGTGATGCCAGCATTCGTTTGGTGACTCGACGCTGCGCAGAACATCGATGTCGTGCCAGAGCTCGCGGGCTTCACCCTTATTTAGCTCATCCAGCTCCCATTCGTGACGGCCGGTCTGTTGCCCGCGGCGCTGGATAATGCACTTTTTCGCGAATGCGTGAAGCGCGTTCCCGCTGAACCGAGTGCTGCTGATGCCGCGATCCAGGCGGTTAAGGATGTAATGCCAGTCGCAGTCGGCGACAAACTCCGCGACGGTGCGCGGGCCCATACCACCCCAGTAGGCGTTCCAGCTTTTGTCCCAGTAGTTGATCGTGATCTTGCCCTGGGCGGTCTGGTGGTTTGATTGGCTTCGGTCGGGCAGTTGCAACGGCCGAAGTCCTCGAGGAACACAGTGATCGGGTCGGGTATCGGCGCGCCGGTGATCACCAGATTCGTGACTGTCGAGCGCTCAACCTTCAGCGGCTCGGCCGGTTTGTTTTCTGTGGGCATGGGGCGTCCTATGCCGGGGCATGCCCGGGCGGTGGAAGGTCGTGAGGAATCAGCTACATTGAACGGCTCAGAAAAGGAGATCTTCATGAACTGTCATATCTGCGGTTAAAGTGTTCAGCCCTTGGTTAAAATGCACGACGGGAATACTTACGACTGCGAAGGCTGCGGTACTTATGTTTTAAGTGGTTTGTTGCTGGCCGGGCAGGCATCAATTCCTAGACGGTTTGAAGTCGACCGTACGAGGACGTGGCTTGAAACCGAACGTTTAAAGGGGATTGAAGCGCCGTTAATACAGACCACAAACGCTATCTGGGCTTAAGCTGCGCAGCGACTGCCAGTTGTTGGATTGCTCGCCAAGGATCATTCGCCCTCGCCAGTGCTGCCATTGTCCGCTTGGCGGGCGTGGTCATCCGTACGAGGTGGGTGTGATCTGCTTGAGGATGCGCCGGCCGATCCAGCGCAAGTAGCGCCGAGGTCTTCTGTGGGCATGGAGAGCTTTCTTGGCGAGTGAAGGTCGTGTGCCATAGTCACATATCCATTTTTCAAGGAGGTAGACATGGCCGTTCAAATTGATTTGCACGATGGACGTTCTTTCGAATACGAGAACGCTGTGCGCGTGGTGGACGCAACACACGAATACGTATTTTTCGATGAGTCAGTATTCCATGAGGCTCTGATTGAGAAATTCTAGCGCCACGTTATTGCTAATCCCAATCTCGTGGCGCGCTTTCAACGCTTCCCGTGCAGCTTCAGGCCCAAGCGAATGCACATACCGAAGGCAACCCTCAATCACATAAGCCTGTTCGGTATCCTCGTTTCAAGCCATGAACCCCTCCAGCTTCTGTCTTGTTCCGAGTCGGCACCGTTGCCGCAGCTCCTTTTCGTCGAACTCGATACGCTTCTGTGCAGCCTTCTCCGATCGCTCCTGTCCAGACTTGGCCATGGCCTACTCTTCAATCCCGCTGGCATCCAACTCCACCTAGGTCTGTAACGGTCAGTTTCAACAGCCCACAATCGTAGCGACAACCTAGATTGAAGTAGTGGCTAAATGAGATTACGATGCCGTCCCTTCAGAAGGGAGTTACATAATGTTTCCAAGATATTTCCGCTGGACCGCTGGAATCGGCGCTTTTGCGGGACTGGTGTCGATGGTATTGATAGGGCTAAAAATGTTCTACGGCGCGGCTTCGGCAACGGATCTGATCCGACCTATCATTTGTGTGATTTTATTTGGCTGGATGTTCACTCAATCGACCAAGGCTTGAAACGATCAAAACGCCTCGTCGCCAGAATCACGCTTCAGCTCAGCCAAGCTCTCATTCCGAAACATCCGCGCCACGGTTTCACTTATTAGCACTTTGTGGCGCGGACTCTGAATAGCCTGATATGAGAGCGATGGCCCGAGCGCATGATCGTTAAGAGTCAGGTTCTGCACCGACTCGCTGATTTCCTCGATTTCGTTCCAGGCCATCAGTTCATCAAGCTTCTGCCGAGTACCTAGTCCGCCATCTTGCGCAGCACCTTGTTGATCCAACAAAACGCGGATGCACTCATCTGCTCTGCTGGTTGCCGTTGGGCGCGGACGGGAGTGCATTCGGGTTCGGTCGTGAGGATGATGACTAGCTGAGCGGACTCATAGCGGGTACAGCACGCAGAAAAAAGCCCGCGACAGAGGCGGGCTTCAGGGGGGGCTTCAGAGGCAGTCGGACTTGCCTATCTGAAACTCGACTATCGGTGAGTTGGTTGAATCTTTGTAAAGGAGATCAATGGAAAGACCCGATTTCACGAATTGTCCTAAACCTTTTTCATTACAGAATGCAGAAGCTGCAAGCGCTTTTGCATCCTTGGTGAACTCATCAGAATCGATTTCGTTTTTAGTAACTTTTGTGAGTGTGTAAGAGATACGCATGACCTCATCGCTGTAGGTCACCGAATCGATGCGAGTTGACTCGTCAGATACTTTTCCGGACTGGGCACTCATGATGAGCGCGAGCCCCTTGAGCTGGCGTTCCCGCTCCTCCTTTTTCTCTTCCGGGGCAGATTGTGCGTGCCATACCTGGGCCAAGATAAAGAGCAACGTCGTTGCCGAAAAAAAGATAATCAATCCGCGATGTTGCTTCAACTGAGATCACCATAGCAAAGGGCCATTACTTATTTGACCATGCCGGTAGCGTCACCTCAAGTTAGAGGCGTTGGTCTTTGATGGCCGATGAAACGCGGATCGACTCATCCGCTCCGCTGGATGCCGTTGGGCGTGGAGAGGAGTGCGTTCGGGTGGTGTCGCGGCTAACTTGCTCAAGGAACCAGCGAAAATGGCGGATATGTCTTGGTGTTAATGCGGATCTGAAACGTTACTGATCGGGTGGCTGACTTCAAACTACCGAGCCGCAAGGTCGAGTAGGTCGGATTGCACTTTACGAACGCTGCTGAGCGTTACCAGCCGCCAGGAAACCACTGGCGCGCAAGTCTGACCGTCACTCGAAGCGCCACCTGGCCTTGACTGCACTCGGCCTCCTGTTCTTCAGCTGTTGCAGGTTTACGCCACCGTGGGTTTGCTGCCAAACCTTTCGTATAGGTCTTCTCAAATTCAGAGCTGGCTTCTGCAGTCAATCGCATTGCCTTCGCGTAGTCCATCTCAAGGTCGTCCGGAAGTGACCCGCAAGCCAGTTTCGCCTGTTGATACCTCATGGCGTACATATAGCCATCTGTAGGGGCTTCGTCGTAGGCGTAGAGAGAAGGTGCTGCGATCGCGAGAGAGGGAGCGATAACCAGTGCAGCCAACAAGAAGCGTCCATGCATGAGCATTGTGTTCTCGGAAATTATTGGAAGACAAATGATACCCGACTCGCTGAATGAGTCGTCTCAAAAAAGCCACGTCGCCGGGATGGTTTGAATAGTCACCAAGGTGGCGTCTGCATGTTGTTCCGTGACATTCAGTGATGCTGGCAACTGAGTTACCCTGCGAGAAATTCAACCTGGTTTTCTAAGTAGCTGATGTTTCTATTCGAGATTTTCAGTAATGGGCAACATATCGGGTGGTCCGATCTCGAGCTTGGCGACCCGCCGATGGGAGTTGCTTTCGGCGTGTTTGTTCCAGGTCCTGACTACTCCAGCGTCCAAGAGCAGATCAGGGCCTTTACTCGGCTTGATCAGCGGCGCTTCAACTTCGTTGTTCGCATTGCGGGAGGCGAGGAGGTTCGCGCTGCCGGCGTATCGATTGCGGACAACTCGGCCGATTGCGGGCCGGATGAAATAGAGCTCACCGTACTCGGTATCGAGTACCCGGACTATGGCGAGATCTTTCCTGAGCACGTTGCTGCTTATCGGCGCCAGTTTGATGTCTAGTTGAATCTCTTGGATCTGATTCGCATACGCCTGAAATGGCCAATGGAAAGGCAGCTCACAAAGCGCAGTGACTAACCGTTCGCAACAGCGTCTATGCAGCACTGGAAAGTAAGTAATAAGGACGTTACGTGTTTCGCAACTTGATGCTAATAGCTTTGCTCACCTTGCTGGGTGGGTGTGTGGCAACTGCTACCAGAATGGATTACAAGCATCGTTGCCCCTACATAGGCGTTCGATTTGACTGGTGGCTGGTCGACATATCCCATGGGAAACTGATCCCGCTTGTATTGCTCGACGCTCCGTTTTCGTTGGTCGTCGATACCGTATTTTTCCCTTTCGAATATCAGTACAGCTGCAACCTTTAAGTCTGCGTTGGAATCTGCCCGGCGCATTGTCATGTCCGCGTTTCTTTGATCTTGCTCGGAGACAAATGCCCAGGCCGGCGACCGCCGACAGTCTGGGCATACTGCATCAAGAAAATAGCCGTTATGGGTTTGCCTCAATCAATCGCCGTCGCGAACCTGCATCAGCGCAAATCCCAGCAGATTCAAACCTTCCCAGAGATTGGGATTGTTCGCCTTTGCGTCATCTTTGGTCAGGCCAATCCCCCAAATGCTATCAACCGGACTTGCTTCAACAATGATGCGAGCGCCCGTTCCCTTGAGATAAGTATTCAGCTCAGGGTTTTGCGAGAACTTGGCCTGGTTCGCGCGAACGACAATGTCATACCGGTGTTGCAGCCACTCCTCGTTATTGAATCCGCGTACTTTGCGGCCCAGTGCTTTAGCTGCTTCAGGAGTGGTCGCCTGGAGCACTTGAGCACGAATTTCATGATCGCCGAACAGGGCTGCCTTTTCGGCCATCATGAAGTGTTCGGCGGTTGGGTAGCATTGCCCGTCGACCTTGAATTCAGCGACGTACCACTGGCTGAAGCACGCTGCGGTAACGCCTTTCTTGCTTGGTTGGTGTCCCCAGAAAAACGTGAATTCCAGGTTTTCCGCCGAGTTGAAGCGCGAGCGCAGATCTTCGAGATATTTAGAGTCCAATGGTGCTTCCTTGGCGATAGTTTTTTGAATTCGGAAATTGACTGCGAGTAGTTCGCGCCTGTTAAGTCGGCTGCGTTTTTGCCGTTAAAGGCGAACTTAATACCGGCAGACTGCAGGCGTTTCAAGTTTCGGCGGCGTCCAATGCTCTCCGTCCACTCGAATCGCGGATTTTCAAGCCAGCAAATCGCATTCGTCGCTATGGCTTCGTCTGCTTCTTGTTGTCTTGTGAATCACTCGAAGTCGCTGCATCTTTTGCCGTCTCATGGGACTCTGCGCCCGAATTCGAACCTGATGCCTCTTCGCCCTTTTTGTTCGCCTTTTCATCGTTTTCGCGTGAGCTTGCGGATTGATTGACGCCCGGCAGGGCGGTCGGTGGGGCGGCCGTTTCCGCTGCTGTTTTCTCAACTGCAGAGGCATATAGCGGGCTGATAATCAGCAGGCTGGCGAGCGACAGCGAAGCAATATTCTTGTTCATCATCTAGGTCTTCCGCGTGTGGGAACGTACTCATTGGAAGTGCGAGAAAGGCAAAGGTGCATGGCGCTGGACGAGCGGTAAAATTACCGGTTGGCCACCTGGCTCCATTCAATCCCGAATCGCGCCAGATATTTCCTCAGTCGATCCGCATCATTGGGTTGTGCCTTCGCTTGGCGCGACACTCCAAACAACCGTCGCCCGGCGTCCGACAAACTGTCCGCCTGCCGACAAACCTCAAGCACAGCTTTCAACTGCAATCGATCAAACAGATCCATGCTCTCGCCATCACCGGGTAAATCCTCGGCAACGGCGCCCGGTTGTGCCAAGCCCCAGGCATAACGCAACCGATCAATTTCCTCCTGCACCTGCGCCTCATCAATTCGTCCGCTGTCGGCCAATGTCGCCATCCGCGTGATCGACGCCGACAGTTCGCGAAAATTACCCAGCCACGCCGCTTCTCGGGAGCTGGCGAATGCCAGGTAGCGGCGGCGTGCCTCCAGATTGAAACGCACCAGTTGCCCATGTTCACGGGCATGGCGCTCCAGTTCGAAATCGATGTTTGGCTCGATGTCCTCGCGGCGTCCCGCAAGACCGGGAAGGTCGAAGGTCCAGAGGTTGATGCGTGCGTACAGGTCCTCGCGGAACAATCCTTCGGCGACCCGGCTGCGCAAGTCGCGGTGGGTGCCGGCGATGATCAGGAAGTCGCTGTCGACTTCCTTGTCCGAGCCGAGTGGGAAGAAGCGTTTCTCTTCAATCGCCTTGAGCAGCATGGCCTGTTCGTCTGTGCCGAGTTCGCCGATTTCATCGAGAAACAGCATGCCGCCATCCGCTGCGCGCAGCAGACCGTCGCGGGCATTTTGCGCGCCAGTGAAAGCGCCTTTGACGTGGCCGAACAGCGCGGACATCGCGCCGTCGCCGCGCAGGGTGGCGCAGTTCACTTCGACAAAGCGGCCCTGCATCTGATGGCGACTGCGCTTGAGCTCGAAGATGCGGCGGGCGAGGAAGGATTTGCCGGCGCCGGTCGGGCCGATCAGCAGCATCGGGGCTTTCGAGCGTACCGCCACGCGTTCGATCTGTTCGATGGAGCGGTTGAACGCGGCGTTGCGCGTGGCGATGCCCGATTTCAGGAACTCCAGGCCCTCCAGGCGTTTGTTGGCGAAGCGCGAGGCGATGCGGTCGTAGCGCGACAGGTCGAGGTCGATCAGCGCGTGAGTGCCGGTGGCGTGTTCGTCTTCGCTTTTGCGTTTGGCTGGCGAGGTCTGGATCAGGCGTGCCGGCAGGTAGCGCGCTTCGGTCAGCAGGAACCAGCAAATCTGCGCGACGTGGGTGCCGGTGGTGATGTGAACCAGATAGTCCTCCCGCTCGGTGTCGAAATCGTAGGCGGTAGTGAAATCGTGCAGTGCACCGTAGACCTCTTCGAAATCCCACGGATTACGCAGCGACATCGGGTGCAGGCGCACTTCGGTTTCCGGTGAGATCTGCTGGATATCGGCACGAACACGCTCGGCGAGGCTGACATCGCGGGCGTCGATGCCGTGGATCAGTTCCAGGCGATTGATCAGCACGTCCGGCTGTTGGCACAACCCTACGCTGGGGCGCCAGTGGCTCCAGCGGTTGGCGCCTTTCCCGACGCGATCAAGGGTGGCTCCGATAAAACCGATGGCGACTGTGCGCTTGTTTGGCATGTTTATCTCAAAGGATAAAAAACGATATCCAATGATAGTTTTTCTGAAGGTGGCTTGTCGCGAATTCAATCGGTAGAAGAACGAACAAAAATAAAAAACCTTATAAATCAAATAGATAAAAATAATTCAATTCGGAAAAACAAAACTGGCACAGCGGCTGCAATACCTATTGCAACGAACGGGACAACACAGCGAGACGCCACGATGGCCAACCAGAATCTCTTCAATACGCAATCGAATCACCTGCCAGCCTGCGACACGCTGAATGCCTCCGGTGCCTCGGCCTATGCCTACACACCCAAGCATCAACTGGCTCAACTGGCAGTGACCGGTTGCCTCAACCAGACCTTTTACGCCTCTGCTGAAAGCCAACTGGAGCAAGTGTTGAAGCTGGTGGCCGAACTGGACAGCAGCTTCGTCGCCAAAGCCGCGATTTACGCTCGTAAAAAAGGCCATATGAAAGACATGCCGGCCTTGCTGCTGGCCGCATTGACCGCTCAGCGTTCGATGCTGGTGCCACAGGTGTTCGAGCAAGTGATCGATAGCGGCAAAATGTTGCGCAACTTTGTGCAGATCCTCCGCAGCGGTGCGACCGGGCGCAAATCTCTCGGCTCGCAGCCAAAGCGCTTGGTGCAGAACTGGTTGAACAGCGCGACTGAGCGTCAACTCCTGCAAGCGTCGATTGGCAATCAGCCGTCGTTGGCGGATGTAGTGAAGATGGTTCATCCAAAACCTGCCGAAGCCTGGCGCGAAGCGTTCTTCGCCTGGTTGATCGGCAAACCGGTGGATGTGCAGGCTCTTCCGCAATTGACTCGCGATCTGCTGGCGTTTCGCAGCGGTGCAAGCGGGGAAGTGCCAGCGGTGCCGTTTCAGTTGCTCGGCAACGAAACGTTGAGCAAGGAACAATGGGCCGCTCAGGCACGCAACATGGGCTGGCAGGGGCTGCGTATCAACCTCAACACCCTGGCTCGCCACGGTGCGTTTGAAGTGCCGGGTTGCGTCGAGTATGTCGCGGCCCGGTTGGCGGATCCGCAAGAGGTCGCGAAGGCGCGGGTGTACCCGTACCAGTTGCTGGCGGCTTATCGAATGATGAGTGAGGACATTCCGGCGCGGATTCGCGAAGCGTTGCAGGATGCACTGGAGTTGTCGCTGGCCAACGTGCCACAACTGCAAGGCTCAGTGGTGGTTTGCCCGGATGTGTCGGGCTCGATGGGCAGCCCGGCGACCGGTTATCGCCAGGGCGCGACCTCGGTGGTGCGTTGCATCGACGTAGCGGCGCTGGTGGCCGCAGCAGTCTTGCGCAAACAACCGCTGGCACGAGTGATGCCGTTCGAAGTGGGCGTGGTGGATATCCAGCTCAACCCGCGTGACAGTGTGATCAGTAACGCGGAAAAACTCGCCGGCATTTTTGGCGGTGGCACCAACTGCTCGGCACCGCTGGCGAAACTGGCCGACAGCAAGGCCAGGGTCGACACGCTGATTCTGGTATCGGACAACGAATCCTGGATCGACGCACGACGTCGGGGCGCCAGTGAGACCCTGCGTCAATGGGAACGGATCAAGCAGATCAACCCGCAGGCGCGACTGGCGTGCATTGATATCCAGCCTGGCCATGCAACGCAGGCAGCGGATCGCGATGACATCTTGAATATCGGTGGTTTCAGCGATGCGGTGTTTGATGTGATCGAGCAGTTCACCAGCGGTCATTACGGTGCGCGGCATTGGGTTGAAGCGATCGAAAGCATGCAATGAATTGATTTATCACAGGCGCTGAATGCCGATGGGACTACATCCAAGACGTCTCATCAAACCCTTGTCAGCGTGTGTGACGGCACGAATGCCGGGTGGCTGTACATTGGAGTCCGGTTAATCCCGGAGCGCGGCAACGCGCAACAGTCACCCACTTTTGTCGTGCCACCTTATTTGCAGTTATTTGGCAGCGAATGCGACAGGTACTCCATAGGAAACGCGGGTTCGAATCCCGCCCCGGCAACGGGGGCTTAAATCAGGCGGAGCCACAGTGTCTGTGTTTTTGTCGCTGCGACGAACGGAACAACGCCGAATCATCGGCCAATGAATAAAGAATAGAGAAATGAAAGAACACACTTACCAACTGCTCGAAGTCGCTAACGGCAAGCCGATCAAACTCTGGACCGAAGGCGTTCCGGTGGAAAAAGAGGCACGCGAGCAGTTGATGAACACCGCAAAGATGCCGTTCATCTTCAAGCATCTGGCGGTCATGCCGGACGTGCATCTGGGCAAGGGCTCGACCATCGGCAGCGTGATTCCAACAGTCGGCGCGATCATTCCGGCAGCGGTCGGCGTGGACATCGGTTGCGGCATGATTGCTGCGCGCACGTCGCTGACCGCAGCCGATCTGCCGGACAATCTGCTCGGTCTGCGCAGTGCCATCGAGCAAGCGGTGCCGCACGGTCGCAGTTCGACCCGCTCGCGGCGTGACAAGGGCGCGTGGGACGAGATTCCGCAACAGGCCGATCAGGCATGGGCGGCGTTGCATCCGCGCTTCAAGTTGATCACCGACAAGTACCCGAAACTGGCCAACACCAACAACCGCGGACATTTGGGCACGTTGGGTAGCGGCAACCACTTCATCGAAGTGTGCCTGGATGAAGCCAACCGGGTCTGGTTCATGTTGCACAGTGGTTCGCGCGGTGTCGGTAACGCCATCGGCAACCAGTTCATTCAGTTGGCCCAGGCGGATATGCGTCAGCACATCGCCAACTTGCCGGACCGCGACCTGGCGTACTTCGAAGAAGGCAGTCAGCACTTTGATGACTACGTGGAAGCGGTGGGCTGGGCGCAGGATTTCGCCAAGCAGAACCGTGAGTTGATGATGCGAGCGGTGATTCAGGCCACGCGGCAGATCATCCGCAAGCCGTTCGAAGTGGCATTGGAAGCAGTCAACTGCCACCACAACTATGTGCAGAAAGAGCGGCATTTCGGCGAAGACATTCTGGTTACCCGCAAAGGTGCGGTGTCGGCCAAGAAGGGCGAGCTGGGGATTATTCCGGGCTCGATGGGGGCGAAGAGTTTCATTGTGCGCGGCCTGGGCAACGAAGAGTCGTTCAGCTCCTGCAGCCACGGCGCCGGCCGCACCATGAGTCGTACCAAGGCGAAGAACACCTTCACCGTCGAGGATCAGATCCGCGCCACGGCCCACGTCGAGTGCCGTAAGGATGAGGCAGTGATCGACGAAATTCCGATGGCCTACAAGGACATCGACAAAGTCATGCACGCCCAGCGTGAGCTGGTGGAAGTGCTGCACACCCTGCGTCAGGTGGTGTGCGTCAAAGGATAAAAGGAACAGATGTCATGGAATTCGAAGAGCGCCACCCATTGTGCAGCACGATGCGCGCACGGGTGCTGGAAGAGTTGGCGCGCATAGAGCGCGAGCGCAACGTTACGGTGTTGTACGCCTGTGAGTCTGGAAGCCGGGCCTGGGGCTTTGCTTCGACCGACAGTGATTACGACGTACGGTTTGTGTACGTGGAAAAGCCTGACTGGTTCGTTCAGGTCGACACCCCGCGTGATGTGATCGAGCGACCGCTGGACGACGAACTCGACGTCAGTGGCTGGGAACTGCGCAAGACCCTCGGGTTGCTGCGCAAGTCCAACCCGACGCTGCTGGAGTGGCTTGATTCGCCGCTGGTGTATCGCCGCGAAACGGCAGCGGTGATGCAGCTGCGAGAACTGGCGGAGGCGTTCTATAGCCCACCGGCCGCACGCAGCCACTATCTGTCGATGGCCAAGAAGAACTTTCGCGGCTACCTGCAAGGCGAAACCGTGCGATTCAAAAAGTACTTCTACGTACTGCGGCCACTGTTGGCGGTGCGCTGGATCGATCAGGGCCGCGGTCGGCCACCGATGACCTTCGCCGATCTGCTGACCACGGTCGATGATCCTGCGTTGCTCGCTGAAGTCGACGAACTGCTGGCCCTTAAACGCAATGCCGACGAGAGCGCCTACGGGCCGCGTCGACCGGCGCTGCACCGGTTCATCGCGGCTGAGCTTGAGCGCGAAGTGCCTACATTAAAAAGAACTCAGGAAGACTCGCGACGGCTGGACCAGTACCTCAGGGATACTGTTGGGCTGTACGCATAAGGATTGTAATGAAACAGGAAGTGATTGAACTGGACGGCGCCATCGGTGGCGGCCAGGTGTTGCGCAGTGCCTTGAGCCTGTCGATGGTGACAGGCCGGGCGTTTCGCATTAAACAGATTCGCGCTAGGCGCAGCCGTCCGGGACTGCTGCGTCAGCATCTGACGGCAGTGCTGGCGGCGGCCGAGGTGTGTGGCGCAAAGACTTTGGGCGCGGAATTGGGCTCCCAGGCATTGAGTTTCGAGCCGGGAGCAATTCGCGGTGGCGATTACCAATTCGCGATTGGCACGGCCGGCAGTTGCACGCTGGTGTTGCAGACGCTGTTGCCTGCGTTGATGCGCGCACCGCAGGCGAGTCGGGTGCGGATCTGCGGGGGCACTCATAATCCGCTGGCGCCGCCGATGGATTTCCTCACCCGCAGTTGGTTGCCACTGCTGCGGCGCATGGGCGCCAACATCGAGCTTGACCTGCTGCGACACGGTTTTGTACCGGCAGGGGGTGGTGAGATCGAGGCGAAGGTGCAGCCGTCAGTGCTGACCCGACTCGATCTGTGTGAGCGTGGCGTTGCGATTTCGCAGCACGCCTCGGCCTTGACGGCGGGGCTTGCGCCCACGGTCGCCCAGCGAGAACTGAATCAAGTGGCCAAGCGTTTGCGCCTGCCATCGGAGGTGTTGCAGCACGTCACGCTCGATCCGGCGCGTGGACCGGGCAACGTGCTGTTGCTGGAATACGCATTCGAGCACGTGACTGAAGTGTTCAGCGCGTTTGGTCAGGTTTCATTACGGGCGGAGAAGGTCGCTGATACGGCAATCAATCAGGCCGCGGACTGGTTGCGCAGCGGTGCAGCGGTGGCCGAGCACCTCGCCGATCAGTTGTTGCTGCCGATGGCGCTGGCTGGTGGTGGAGCGTTTACTACGCCGCGCATGACCGGACATCTGCACAGCAACATCGCCGTCATCGAGCAGTTTTTGCCGGTCAGCATCGAATGTCGGGAGGAGGGGCCAGATCGCTTGCGTGTTGAAGTCAGCGCGATCTGAACAACACAACGGGACAGCGGGATTTCATCACGAAATCGCGCTGTCCCGTTTTTTGTTGCTGCATATTGCCAAAAAGCGGCAAATTGCTGGCCCCCGAGTGACTGCTTCGTCGGCAAAATCGCCTTTTTTCAAAAGGTTAGGTTGGCTATATGCGGACGATTGTCATAACCGTTGCAACGCTTTCCCTGGCTGTTGTTGCCTTGGGAGTCCAGGCAAAAGAGTTAAGCAAAAGCCATCGCTTTGCTTGTACCTGGGGTTCGGATATTGCCGCAGGCGCGCAACAATCCAAGCTATCGGGGATGTCCCTGTACGGCGCGCGTAAACAATTGCAGGTGCGCAAATTCCAGCAACCGTGGATGCGCATGACCGCCATGGGCATTACCGAACAGACCTACAACAGCGCCTCGAAGCTCAAACCGGCGGCGGTCAAGCAGACCTACTATGAGCAATGCGTCAGACACGAACTGGCCCAGCGCTGAACAAAAAGCCCAACCTGAACAGGTTGGGCTTTTTTATGCCTGACGATCCGCCAGCGCTATTTTTCACTCTCGCAATTAACCATCCACGACACGCCAAAACGGTCCACCAGCATGCCGAAGCGTGCAGCCCAGAAGGTCGCTTCCAGTGGCATGTCGACGCGCCCGTCCTTGGCCAATGCGTTAAATACCCGTTCGGCTTCGGCGATGCTGTCGACATTCAGCGAAATCGAGCAACCGCTCATGCCCTGAGTCGGCCGGTCAGGCGTGGTGTCCGAGGCCATGATCATCTGATCCCCGACCTTCAGGCAGGTATGGATGATCAGATTGTGGTGCTCTTTCGGCACATGCTCGGCGGCCGGCGTTTCGCCGAACGTCATCATCGCCTCAAGCTTTCCCTGCAAGGCTTGCTCATAGAACGTGAAGGCTTCGCGGCAATCGCCGTTGAAGATCAGGTACGGGTTGATTCTCATGTCTCTGCTCCCGGTTGTCAGACGCGGAGAGTGGCGACTGTTCGCCGGGTTCCGCGATGGGCGGTTAAAACATAGCAGAGCATTGGACGCCGGGAAGGGCAAAGCCTTCCAGACGTTTTTCTCATGAAAAACGCAGGACTTAGCACTGCGCAATGCCGCCGATATCTCTGGGGGATATCAGGTACAAGTATCCCGAGGAACTTCCGACGCTGGAAATTCAATCGTCGCGCTGGAGTACCATGACGCACTCTCATCCTCTGCCGAGCTCAATGCCCTATGCCTGTTCTATCGCGCTTCACGTCGTTGCTCGACCAGGCGCAACGAGCCTTGCGACTGGTTTGGGGCACGTCGCGCGGCTTGTTCCTCGGGCTGGTGCTGGCGACCTTGATTGCCGGGTTGTTGCCAGCACTGGCGGCATGGTTGGGGCAGCGGATTGTCGATGCGGTGGTCGCGGCGATGCAGTTGCATGCGCAGAACGGCAGTGCGCCGTTGTGGCCGGTGTTGCGTTATGTGTTGCTGGAGGCCGGGGTGTTGGCGTTGTTGTCCGGTACGCAACGGGCGTTGTCGGTGCAGCAGTCGCTCTTGCGTGTGCAGTTGGGGCAGAAGGTCAACACCTTGATTCTGGAGAAAGCGCAGACCCTGGCGCTGGTGCAGTTCGAGAACTCCGAGTTCTACGACAAACTGGTGCGTGTGCGTCGCGAAGCCTCGACCCGGCCATTGGCCTTGGTCATGAAGTCGTTGGGGCTGATCCAGAACCTGATCATGCTGATCAGTTTCGGCGTGCTGCTGGTGCATTTTTCGCCGTGGGCGCTGGTGCTGCTGGTGGTCGGCGCGTTGCCGGTGTTTTTCGCCGAGGCGCATTTTTCCGGTGACGCTTTTCGTCTGTTCACCCGGCGTGCGCCGGAAAGTCGCCAGCAGAGTTACATCGAAACCCTGCTGTCCCACGAGGCCTACATCAAAGAGGTCAAGCTGTTCGGTTTCGCGCCGCTGCTGTTGCAGCGCTATCGCGACACGTTTTCCAGGCTGTATGCCGAAGACCGCCGCTTGACGTTGCGCCGCGATGGCTGGGGCTTCGGCCTCGGATTGCTCGGCACAGCGGCGTTTTATCTGGCCTACGCCTGGGTCGTGATCGATGCCGTGCATGGCAATATCAGCCTGGGCCAGATGACCATGTACCTGGTTTTGTTCAAGCAAGGGCAGAGTGCGGTCAGCAGCAGTCTGAGCGCGATCAGCGGGTTGTACGAAGATGGCCTGTACCTGACCAGTCTTTATGAATACCTGGCGGAACCGGTACTCGCCGACACCGGTCACCTGACCATCGGCGCGCAACCGGGCGATGGCTTGCGCTTCGAGAACGTCGGTTTCCGTTACCCCGGTGCGAGTCGTGCGGCACTGCAAGGCATTGACCTGCATCTGGTGCCGGGAAAAAGCATGGCGCTGGTGGGGGAGAACGGTTCCGGCAAGACCACGCTGATCAAGTTGCTGACCCGGCTCTATCGTCCCGATCAAGGGCGGATTCTGCTCGATGGCAGCGACTTGCAGGATTGGCAGGAAACCACGTTGCGTCAACGCATCGGGGTGATTTTCCAGGATTACATCCGCTATCAATTCAGCGTCGGGGAAAACATTGGTGTCGGCGATACGCTGGCGTTCAACGATCAGCAGCGCTGGAAGGAGGCCGCTGCCGAAGGCATGGCAGCGCCCTTTATCGAAGGGCTCGACCAAGGTTACGCGACTCAACTGGGGCGCTGGTTTGCCGGTGGCCAGGAACTGTCTGGCGGGCAATGGCAGAAGATTGCCTTGTCACGGGCTTACATGCGTCGTGATGCCGACATCCTGATCCTCGATGAGCCGACCTCAGCACTCGATCCGGCGGCGGAGGCTGCGGTGTTCGAGCATTTCAGTCAACACACCGAAGGGCGCATGACCTTGCTGATCTCTCACCGGTTCTCCAGCGTGCGCAATGCCGACCACATCATTGTGCTGGAGCAGGGGCAGATTCTGGAGCAGGGCGATCATGATCAACTGATCGCCCGTGCCGGGCATTACGCGCAACTGTTCGATTTGCAGGCTCGCGGCTACCGTTAAGAGTCCTGCGCGCTGCGCAGCAGGGTCGGCCCGGCGACACGCGGAGCCGATTTACTCTGCATCAACGCATCGATCGCCTTGCGATAATTCTGCCCGCCCAGCGCCATGCTGTTGTTGTGCGTGGCACCGGGTACCAGCAACAGCCGCTTGGGTTGTTGCGCGGCGTTGAACAGTTGCTCGCTGAAGCGCGACGGCACGAACGCGTCGGCCAGACCGTGCACCACCAGCAATGGCATATGAATGTCGGCGATCTTGTCGATGGAATCGAATTTCTGCGACAGCAGCCAGCGTACCGGCAGCGAGGTATTGGCCACGGCTGCGGCAACGTCCGCCAGCGAGGTGAAGGTGGACTCGATCACCAGCCCGCGCACGGGGAGTGCGGTGTGATCGCGGGCGGCTTCCATTCCAAGCTCGGCAGCCAGATCGATGGCCACGGCGCCGCCCAGAGAGTGGCCGTAGATCAGGCGTTTGTTCGGATCTGGCTGCAGCAGTTTGAAACGCTCCCACGCGACTCGCGCATCTTCGTAAACGCTGCTTTCCGAGGGCAGATCACCCTTGCTCTTGCCGAACCCGCGGTAATCGATGGCCAGCACCGAGTAGCCCGCCGCACGCAATTGCTCGATACGAAACAATTGCCCGGTGAGGTTCCAGCGCACACCGTGCAGATAAAGAATCGCCGGGGCATTGGCCTTTTCCGCCGGCCACCACCAGGCGTGGATATTTTGCCCGGCCTTGAAACTCTTCGGTTGCAGATCGAGTTCCTGCACGCTGCCCGGCAAACCGTGGTACCAGCCCGCAGTACCGGGCTCGATGCGAAACAGCAGTTTGCGCTCGGCATGTTCCAGCACGGCACAACTTGTCGGCACGCCGATAATCAACGCTGCCATGCAGGCGAATGCCAGGCGGCGACGGCGCAGTCGATTCATGAAGGAAAGGAACATTAAACGTTTCACCGCAGCGCAGACAAAGAAGGCTTTTTACCAGATGACTCGGTCTGCGCGCGATATTTTCGACCACCGTGCGGATGCAACAATTACAAAATGCTGCGACGGTTCAGTCCACCCGCAGGACGATCTTGCCGATATGGTCACCGGCCTCCATGTGCGCATGCGCCTGAGTCGCGTCGGTGAGTGCGTAGACCTTGTCGATCATCGGCAGGCAGCGTCCGGCGTTCAGCAGCGGCCAGACGTGTTCGCGCAGTTGATCGGCGATGGCGGATTTCTCCGCACTGGTGCGGGCACGCAACAGCGATCCGGTCACCACCGCGCGTTTGCCGAGGATTGCCAGCAGATCGACATCGTTGGCCCGGGCGCCGCCGAGGAAACCGAGCATGACCACACGCCCGTCCATCGCCAGTGCGCTGACATTGCCGTTGAGGTACGAGCCACCCATGATGTCGAGAACCACATTGACACCTTGGCCAGCGGTTTTCTCGGCGATGACCTCAGCGAAATTCTGTTGGCGATAGTTGATTGGCTGACCGCCCAGTTGACTGATCGCCGCGCATTTTTCGGGGCTGCCGGCGGTGGCAAAGGCTTCGATGCCAAATTCACGGCAGAGCATCAGCGCCGTCGTGCCGATGCCGCTGGTGCCGCCATGAATCAGTACACGTTGGCCACGGCTGGCGCCGCCGAGACCAAACAGGTTGGCCCACACGGTAAAGAAAGTTTCCGGGATCGCGGCAGCGTGCACCCAGTCGAGCCCATCGGGAATGGGCAACGTCTGGCCGGCCGGAACTGCGCAGTATTCAGCGTAGCCACCGCCGTTGGTCAGCGCGCAGACTCGATCACCCACAGCAAACTGGCTGACCCCGGCGCCGAGGGCCACCACTTCGCCGGCCACTTCGAGACCGGGTATTGGATTCATGCCGGGTTTCATCGGGTATTTGCCCGCACGCTGCAAGGCGTCCGGACGGTTGATGCCGGCCGCGTAGACGCGAATCAACACTTCACCTTCTGCGGCCACCGGCAACGGTACGCGTTTGGCTTGCAGCACTTCAGGGCCACCGGGTTCGGTGATTTCGATGCGGGTCATTTCATTGGGTAAAGTCATTTCAATTCCTGCTCATAAAGGTTCTGTAGATGGGAGGTCCGTGCAGTGCAAAAATTCCCGTTAATCGGCGCAACCCTGTGGGAGCGGTACCAAAGGTTCATCGCCTGCTCCAGCAGCAACGCCACCAAAATCGCGCTACCGGCGATCACGAACAGCAACGCGTGATGGCCGCCCGTGGCATTAAATACGGCTGAATAAGCAAACCCGGCCAGCGCCTGAAACGTGGCGAACGACACGGTGGCGCGACTCCAGGCGATCTGCTGGCGATGGTGCTCCGGCACCAGCTCATGCACGCGGGCCAGGGCCAATGGCACGATGCCGGGCGGGAACGAGCCGAGCACCACCGCCAGCACTGCCAGCGCGATGAAGGAGTGGGACTTCGCCAGCAGCCCCAGCGCAATCGCCTGCACCACCAGCACCAGACGAATGCTCGCCCGGGCGCCAAACTTGTCCGCCAGAAAGCCATAACTCACTGGCCCGACAATCGCGCCCAGGCCATACATCACCCACACCAGCGCACCGATATGCGCCCCGGCACCGAGCCCGCGAGCGACGTAATCGACCAGGAACACCATGGCGGGCACCAGACCGGCCGCCATGAAAGCGTATTGGGCAAACAGCAAATAAACGCCGGGCGGTGTAGGTTGGGCCGCCGTGTTCGATGGCGAGGCCACCGTGTGCGGCAAGTCAGATGGCCAGCCGAACCAGCTCAGCGCGGTCAGCAGCAACGACAATGCGCCCAGTCCCAACCACGTGGCTTGCAGGCCCAGACTCAACAGCGGTGGCACCAGGGTTCCCGAGCCGGCGATGCCCAGCCCGATGCCCAGGAAGATCGCGCCGCTGGCCAGACCTTTGCGGGACGCTGGCACATGGGGCAACACCGTCGCGGCAACCAGCACCATGATCGCGCCACCGGTAATCCCCGACAGCAACCGCCAGCCGAAGAACCAGCTAAGCGACAACGGAAACGCACAGGCAAAAAAGGCCGCAGTGACCAGCAACATCATCAAGCGCAGGGCGTTTTGGTTGCCGAGCTGACGCGCGATCGGCCGACCGAGCAGGGCGCCGATCAGATAGCCAACCAGATTGGCCGCGCCAAGGTAGATCACATCATGGGCGGAGAACCACTGCGCCTGAATCAGCTCGGGAATCAACGGTGTGTAGGCAAAGCGTGCCAGACCAATACTGACCAGGCTGGCACAGAGTCCGGCGAAGATGGCTGACGCTGAGGATGAAGTACGCATGAGAGCGTTCCTGAGGAAGGTGTATGGCGCTCAGCATATCGGCTATTGTTGCTGCATTAGCGCAGCGATTAAGCGGCTTACTGATGCAAATTTGCATCATGAGGAGTGATATGAACTGGGATGATGCACGGGTATTTCTGGCGGTTTGCCGCGAGTCATCGCTACGGGGCGCGGCGCGCGTCCTCGGTGTGGATCAGGCTACCGTCGGACGGCGCATCACCGCGCTGGAAAAGTCCCTGAGCGCAACGTTGTTCTTGCGCACTTCCGACGGTTACGCTCTGACGGCGCTTGGCGAAGCGGCGCTTGCAAGCGTCGAGAAAATGGAGCACTCGGCACTTGAACTGGAGCGGCAGATTCAAGGCCTGGACGATCGTTTGACCGGTAACGTGCGGGTCAGCACCACCGATTCGCTGGCCATCGATTTCCTGATCCCGGCCATCGCTCGCCTGCACGAGCAGCATCCGGACGTGCGCGTGCAACTGGATGCGTCCACGCAGATCCTCAGCCTGGCCAAGCGTGAAGCGGACATCGCCGTGCGCAACACCCGACCGGACAATCCCGACCTGATCGCCCGGCGGATTGCGCGCTGGCCGGTGGGATTGTTCGCCTCACAGGCTTACATCGACGCCAAGGGAATTCCGCAGCCGGGCACGGCGTTCGAGGGGCATGACCTGGTGGTTTATCAGCCTTATTTGCAGAGTCGCAAGGACCTGACACTGGTCAGCGAGCCCATCCATCGCGGGCGAATTGTCGCCAGTCTCAGTTCCAGCCTGTTGGTGCGCCGCTCGATTGCGGCCGGAATCGGTGTAGGAGAAATGACCGTTTATATGGCCGAACGCGATGGCTTGGTCAGGCTCTGGCCGGAGCGCAGTTGCCCGCAACCCTATGAGGTGTGGCTGGTGACCCATGCGGATTTGCGCCATACCGCGCGGGTCAGGGCGGTCATCGAGCAGATTGTCGAGGTGTTTGCGACGGAGAATCAGTGAGTGCGACGGCTGCCGAGGGAAGGCTACGCAGCCTGACGAAAAGACCTACATCCAGCGCAGAATCCGCTGGCTTGTGGGCTTTGGTCAGGGGCTTTACTGTTGCTCCAGCTTGATGAGAGACGCAGCGCTCACCCATCAAACGATGTATCAGGGAAGGTATCGGTAACCCAAGGAAGGGGATCGGATTGAACGCCAGGGAATTTGAGCAATACCAAAACATGAACGCTTCGAGCAAAGGTCAGAGCACTCCCGCCATGAACGCTATCAGTCGTGAAGAATTCAACGCCAGAATCGAGACCATCGAGACAAGGATGGATGCTCGGGTGGAGGCTGTATCAGGGAGAATCGATGCTTTTCTTGTAGCTCAGGCAGAGCGGGACAAAGCAAATGAACGCATTCGGCTCGAGCGCGATAAACGCCTCGACTCAATTGCCCTAGAGTCGAAAGAGGCGCTCAGACAAGCAAGTACCGTGAAGGCTAATGTCTGGATGGCAACGGCTGTGCATTTGTTTGGCGTGGTCAGCATTGTCATCGGTGGCTACTTTGCCAGTCAGGCCAACCTGTATGTAGCGATACAAACAACCCTGACGGCGGTTCAAGCGGGCAAGGATGTCGGTGCACCAAGGCCCGCCGAGCTGCCATCGCCAGTGTCGCCACAATAAAAAACGACCTTCAACTGAAGGCCGTTTTTATGAGCAGTGAAACCCTGCCTCATGGCATCTGCGGCAATTCCTGTGGCCGCAAGTCGAACACCAGTACCTCGGCATCCACGCCATTGCACAAGTTCAACACCTGTTCCTCGCGAACCCGCACGCCGTCACCTTCCTGCAATCGCTGGCCGTTCAGTTCAACACTGCCGCGAGCCACGTGTACGTAGGCGTAGCGATTGGCCTGCAGTTCCAGCGTGGCGCGCTCGTTGCCATCGAACAGCCCGGCATAGACCCGCGCATCCTGGCGCACGGTCAACGAACCGTCGCTGCCGTCCGGTGAGATGATCAATTGCAGCCGACCGCGTTTTTTCTGCGGGCTGAAATGCTCCTGTTGATAGCGCGGTTTGGCGCCACCGACTTCCGGCACGATCCAGATTTGCAGAAAGTGCACAGGCTTGGTCGCCGAATGGTTGAACTCGCTGTGTGCCACGCCGCTGCCGGCGCTCATCAGTTGCACATCACCGGGGCGGATCACCGAACCGGTGCCCAGGGTGTCTTTATGCTCCAGCGCGCCTTCCAGTACGTAGGAAAAGATCTCCATGTCGCGATGCGGGTGTTGGCCGAAGCCTTTGCCGGCGGCAACGCGGTCATCGTTGATCACCAGCAGGTCGGAGAAACCCTGCTCACGCGGGTCGCGATAGCTGGCGAAAGAAAAGGTGTGGAACGACTTCAACCAGCCATGATTGGCGAGGCCACGATCGGAGGCTTTGCGAAGGGTCAGCATGATGAAATCTCCTTTCAGGACGTGAATTCGTCCGAGTGAGGAGAAGCTTACTGTTTACCTAGGGGTGCAATAAGTAGATGAAAATTGAAAGACTGTCCTGATCTGGTTGACAGTTTTGCACGCAAGTTCACGCAATTATTTCCGATAGTCAGGCTGCACTTGGCCATAATGCTCAACCTTTCTCCTGCGTTTACTTTCTTTGATCTCAGTGATGTCTCCCCATGAAAACCGTGGCAATGGTGTTGTTCCCTGACTTTCTGCTGCTCGACATGGCCGGGCCGATGGAAGTGTTTTCGGTGGCCAATCGTTTCCTCAAAGCAGAATCACATTATCAATTGGTCACCCTCGGCACCGAGCGCGGGAAGCTGCGTGTCTCCAATGGCTTGTGGGTGCAGGCCGATCGGCCTGTCGAAGACGACAGTGAGCACTATGATTTGCTCTTGGTGCCCGGAGGCCCCGGTGCTTACAACGAGAAATTCCCGGTGTTGTTCGACTGGTTGCCGGGTGCCGTGCAGCGCGCCGAGCGCTATGGTTCGATCTGTACCGGCGCCTTTGTGCTGGGCCACGCCGGGTTGCTCGATGGCTACCGCGTGACCACGCACTGGAATTACACCGAGCGCCTGATCAAAGGTTTCCCGAAGGCCTCGGTCACCACCGATCAGATCTATGTCGAAGATCGCAATCTGATTACCTCGGGGGGTGTCACCGCAGGCATCGATATGGCGCTGGCCGTGGTCGCCCGTGACCATGGCAAGAAACTCGCGCAGGACGTGGCCAAAGTCTTGCTGGTGGTGATGAAGCGCCAGGGCGGGCAGGCGCAATTCAGCCCGTTGTTGGCCACCGTGGCGCCACAGGACACCCCGATCACCCGGGCGCAGAATTACGTGCTTGAACATCTCGACGAGGCCTACACCGTTGAGCGCATGGCGGCACTGGCGAACATGAGTACACGGCACTTCGCGCGCTTGTTTGCCCGGGACGTCAACATGACGCCGATGGAGTTTCTGCAAAGTGCGCGTATTGATTGCGCACGCAATTTGCTCGAAACCAGCGATCTGCCGATGAAAACCGTGGCCTATAAAAGCGGCTTCGGCAGCGTGCGGCACATGCGTTCGTTGTTCGCTGAAAAGCTCGGTCTGACGCCTGCGCAGTACCGCGAACAGTTCAGCTAGAGCGGTTGTGTCCGTCTGGTGCACCCGGATGTCCGTGTTGCGCCCCCTGTGCAGGTTGTGCCGTCACCTGAGGCTGCCAAGATAGTTGGCATGAACAACCTCAACGATATGAATTCGGCGGCGGTGCTGCGTTTTGGCCCTTACGCGTTTCATTTGCGCCAGCGGCTGATCCTCGACGGGGACCGGCAGTTACGCATGGGCGGTCGGGCGCTGGACATTCTGCAGATACTGGTCGAACACGCCGGGCGAGTGGTCAGGAAGGAGCAATTGATAGCCCTTGTCTGGCCGACGTCGGTGGTCGAAGAGATCAACCTGCGCGTACACATTGCGGCGTTGCGCCGGGCACTGGGCGATGGTGAAAACGGTCAGCGTTATATCGTCAATGTGCCGCAGTGCGGTTACAGCTTTATCGCCCCGGTGCATTACGACAGCGAGGCGCAATGGGTCTTCGAGCGCTTGCAGGCTCCCCAGCACAATTTGCCCGCACGACTGACGCCAGTGACCGGTCGTGATTCGCTGGTGGGCGGCATGGTCCGACGCATGCCGCTGTGTCGCCTGATGACCGTCACAGGTCCACCGGGCGTGGGTAAAACCACTGTGGCCCTGCGCGTGGCGGAGTTGCTGCTGGAACATTTTCGTGAGGGTGTGTGGTGGATCGATCTGGCGCAGGTCGATGAAGAAACTCCTTTGCTTGAACACCTGCTGCGCGTCGTTGATTGCGATATCTCCACGCTGTGCGCTCGTCATGCGTTGCTCGTTCTGGACAATTGCGAACACCGGCGCGATGCCTGCAAAGCACTGGTTGCAACGCTGTTGGACGCCGCGCCGCGGCTGGCCATTCTCGCCACCAGCCGCGAAGCCTTGCAGGTCAGTCTGGAAACCCAGCAACCCGTGCCACCGCTGGCCATGCCGAAAAGTCCGGCGGTCAATTGCATCGCACAAGCCATGGGCTATTCGGCGGTGCAGTTGTTCGTCAGCCGCGCCCGCGCGCGACAGCATGATTTCAGTCTGCGTGAGCAAGACTTGCAAAGCGTGCGCGAGATTTGCCGTCAACTCGATGGTTTGCCGTTGGCGATCGAACTGGCGGCGGCGCAGATCGATGCCCTCGGCCTGGTCGGCTTGCAGGCGCAGATGAACAACGGTTTGCAACTGCTCAGCCATGGCAGGCGCACGGCGGTGCCGCGCCATCAATCCATGCAAGCCGCACTCGACTGGAGCTATCTGCGCTTGAGCGAACAGGAACAGCGCGTGCTGCAGCGGTTATCGGTATTCAAAATGGCGTTTACCCTGGAGGCGGCGCTGGGCGTGATCAGTTGCACGCAACTGGCCTCGTCGACGCTGGCGGCGGTGATCGATCGCCTGGCCTGCAAGTCGTTGCTGACGGTGGAGCAGGGCGCCGATTCATGCAGATACCGCCTGCTCAATACCACCCGGCGTTATGCCCGTGAGCAACTCGAGCGCAGCGGCGAAGGGATTGATCTTGAGCGCCGGCATGCGCGTTACCTCAGCCGGAACCGCCAGGCATCAGGCGTGCACGGGGTCGCGCAACTCGTCGAGTAGTTCGCGCACGTTGCGCAAGTCCGGGGTGGCGTAGCCCTCGTTGAAGCGTTGGTAGATCGGGGTCAACAGATCCACGGCTTCGCGATACCGCGATTGTTGTTGCCAGAGCCGGGCCAGCGAGATGGCGCTGCGCAGCTCCCAGGCCAAGGCTCCCTGGGACCTGGCGATGGACAGAGCTTGTTGGAGAATGGCTTCTGCTTCCTGAACGTTGGCGTTGACTGGGCAGTCCCCTTCGCGAGCAGGCTTGTACCCGGGATCCGGGACCGACACAGTACAACTGTGGGAGCGAGCCTGCTCGCGAAGGGGCCCGCCCGGACACCCCGAATCCCCAACCAACAATACATTCGCCCGAGCCCGCAAGATCTCCGCCGTGCTCCACCCCGCATCCCCCGCCTGCGCGCGCGCGAGCAAATCAGCATCCACAAACCGCTCGTCCAGCGTCACCATGATTTCCCGAATCAACCCGCTGCCATCCGCCGGCATCGACGTGGCGCTGTCGGCGTCGATCACCTGCGCGTAGTGCCGGGCCCAGGTGTAAAACAGCAGCACCGAGTGCTTCTGCGATTGCTCAAGCAACAGATGCAGGAGTGCCCGGGCGTTCTGCCGGTCACCGTTGTAATGGGCGATCAGACAACTGGCCAGCGCCAGGGTGTAGCAGATCGACGTACCGTGGTTGATCTGCACGGCGATGTCCAGTGCCTGTCGCGCCGTGCGCCACGCTTGCTCGGGAAACCCCTGCATCCACAAAACCCGGGCAAGCACAGTCAGCGAGGCGACGCTCTGATCGTACTGCACGCCAAAACCGTGGGTAAACCGATTGAGGTGGCCGCTGTGGGCCATGCGCTCGATCACCTGCTCGGCATGCGTGCGCGCCTGCCCCTGGTCGCCGGCGTAATGCAGGGCCAGCACCCGCAAGCGGTGGGTGCTCAGCGACAGCAGCGGGTCGCCGTGCAGGCCGAGACGGTCGAATTGCTCGCTTTGCTCCAGCGCCATCCGGTAGTTCCCGCAACTGAGGTTGACCGCCAGGTGTCCGGATATCGCCCGCAGTTGCCCGGCGACATCGCCGTGTGCCTGCGCCAGTTGGCGGGCGTCGACGAAAGCCTTGATGGTCTCGGGAGTGCCGCCCCAGGTGTGGTAGCAAGCGCTGCCGAGCGCCAGTTTCAAAGCGATTTTCAGCTGTGGACTGGCTTCATGGGGGCCATTGAGCAGATTCAGTGCCTGACGCACGTAAGCGCCGTATTCCTTGAGCAGCGACAACTCTTGCCATAACGGTGCCGAAGCTGCGGTCAGTTGAATCGCCAGATCCTTCGGTCCACCATCGTTGAGGCTCCAGTCCAGCGCGGCACGCAAATCTTCCAGACCGCGTGCGTAGCGATCGATCCACAGCGAAGTCGACGTGTTTTCCCAATGGGCCTGTGCTTGATGCATCAGGTTCAGACAGCGTTCGGCGTGGCGTTGCCGGGTCTCGTCGAGTTCACACGCGAGATCGAGTTTTTCCAGGGCATAGCGGCGGGTCGTGTCGAGCAGGCGATAGAACACCTCCTCATCACCGACCTCGACACTGAGCAGGGATTTCGCCACCAGTTGCGTGATCGAGGCGAGCACCATGCCGGGGTCGATCTGCTGACCGATGATGACGGCTGCGGCCGACTCCAAGGTAAAACCGCCGCGAAATATGCCGAGTCGGCGCAGGCAGGTCTGCTCGCAACGGTCGAGCAGGTTGAAACTCCAGTCCAGCGTGGCACGCAAGGTGAGGTGGCGCTCAGCGCTGCTCTGGTTGCCCACCGCCAGCGGCGGCAAGCGGCCCTGCAACTGGCTCAGCAAGCCATCCAGCCCCAACTCGACGACTTGCGCCGCCGCCAGTTCCAAGGCCAGTGGAATACCGTCCAGACGCTGGCAGATTTCAATCGCCTGGGGCAGTTGGGCGTCGCTTAATTCAAAGCTTTCCTGCGCAGCCAAGGCCCGTTCGACGAACAGTTGCAGCGCTGAATAATCCAGCGCCTGCGCGCGGTCCAGTTCGACCAATAGCGGCGGACATTCAAGGGATTCCAGCCGTTGCACGAATTCGCCTTCGGCCCGCAGGCTCTCGCGGCTGGTGGCGAGAATATGCACCTTCGGTGCTGCACGCAGAATGCTTTCGCTGAGCATCGCGACGGCATCGATCAGGTGTTCGCAGTTGTCGATCACCAGCAGCATCTGCCGCTGGCGCAAGCCGTTGACCAGACACGCCAGCGGATCGCCGTCGAGCAACGACAGGTCGAGCAGGGCGGCGAGGTGCGAGGCAATCAGTCGAGGGTCGTTGAGCGGCGCCAGATCCACCAGCCGAATGCCATCGCGGTAGTGCCCGATCAACTGTTCGGCGACGCGCAACGCTACCGTGGTCTTGCCGATGCCGCCGGGGCCGACCAGAGTGATGCAGCGCTGGCGTGGCAATTGTGTCATCAGGTGGTCGACCAACGCCTGCCGCCCGATCATCCGCGTGCGACGCAGTGGCAGGTTGTGCCGCCCGGCGGTACTGCCTGCGGGCCGCTGCTCGATGGATTCCAGCAGAATCGGCGCGACGAAACTGTAACCGCGCTGCGCCACCGTAATGATGTAGCGCTGGCCGGCCTGTCCGTCGCCAAGAGCCTTGCGCAGTGCGGCCATGTGCACCCGCAGGTTGATGTCTTCGACGACGCTGTCCGGCCAGACTTCGGCCATCAACTGTTGCTTGCTGACGACTTCCCCGGCATGGGCCAGTAACGTCAAGAGAATGTCCATCGCCCGCCGACCCAGGCGCAACGGCTGATCACCTTCGAGCACCAGACGTTGCCCCGGATGAATCCGGTAGGGACCAAAACCGAGGGCCTGATTCGGCGAAAGACTCAACAGCTCACTCCTGCGGTGCTGCGGCGGACAGGTCGGAGCAGGGCCGGGCGCACGCGCAGGCCTTCTATTCCGGGATGTCCGGGCATAATCCTCAGGTTTTGGCGTCAGTGCAACGGGTGGCGCAGGTGTTGAGTTCAAAGCGCGCTGGACGTTGAGCGGTGGCTCTTGTGTTCACGCATGACCTGGCAGCGCCAGGCAAATGGATTGATGCCTTCGCTGCGGGTGAACATGTGGCAGAAATGCGCCTGATCGCAGAAGCCGCATTCCAGGCTGATTTGCGTCAGGCTCAGGTCGGTGTGCTGGATCAAGAGTTTGGCACGGGCGATACGTTGGCTGCGGATCCAGTCCTGCGGCGACAGCCCGGTGCTGCACTTGAAGGCCCGGGAAAAGTGGCTGCGCGACAGCGAGCAGGCGCGGGCCAGCTCACTGACTTCAAGGCTTTCGTCGAGGCGGTCGAGGATCAGTTGTTTCACTTGGCGTATGCGTTGCGGGCTAAGGCCACCGATCCCGCTTTTGCGCGGTTCGCTGGCAGGGGCGAGGGCGAGGGCGAGGGTAGGTTGCAAATGAGCCATGGCCAATGTCCGTGTCGGTGGGGAAGGCACGGTCGGCGCTTTCCCTCAGATCAAAAAACAACGCTGCGCAGAGGGATTCATTGTTGGAGACGACGCCGTGGCTGACGAGTTAATCGTTGTTAATTTCGCTCTGGTATGGGGTTTACCGGCCCGTTGATCGGGTAAAGTGCGTAGCACTTGCGTGTGGCTGGCCATAGAAGGAAATCGAGCCGATGAACCGTAACGATCTGCGTCGCGTCGACATGAACCTGCTGGTGATTTTCGAAGCGTTGATGTTCGAAAAGAACCTGACCCGCGTCGCCGAAAAACTGTTCATGGGCCAACCCGCTGTGAGTGCGGCGCTCGGCCGTCTGCGGGATCTGTTCGATGACCCGTTGCTGCTGCGCAACGGTCGCGGCATGGAACCTACCGCCCGCGCCCTGGCAATTCTCAAGGAACTGCAACCGGCGATGGACGTCATTTCCGGGGCGGTCAGCCGTGCCAAGGAGTTCGAACCGGCGAGCAGTTGCGAGGTGTTTCGCATCGGCCTCTCGGACGATGCCGAGTTCGGCCTGTTTCCGCCGTTGCTGCGACAGCTTCAACAAGAGGCGCCGGGGATTGTCGTGGTGGTGCGCCGTGCCAATTTCCTGCTGATGCCGGCGCTGCTGGCGTCCGGGGAAATCTCCGTCGGTGTCAGCTACACCACCGATTTGCCCGCCAACGCCAAGCGCAAAAAACTGCGCGACATCCCCTGCAAGGTCCTGCGCGGTGATGATCGCCCGGGGCCGCTGACACTGGACGAATACTGCGAACGCCCGCACGCGATGGTGTCGTTCTCCGGCGACTTGAGCGGCAACATCGATCTGGACCTGGCAAAGCTGGGCCGCCAGCGCCGCGTGGTCCTCGGCGTGCCGCAGTTCAGCGGCTTGCGCGCCTTGCTCGCCGGCACGGAAATGATCGCCACCGTCCCGGACTACGCCGCGTGCGCACTGGTTGAAGGCTGTGCGTTGCGTGCGGAAGATCCGCCGTTTCCGATCGAAGCAGCGCAGTTGTCGATGGCCTGGAGCGGGGTCCATGACAACGACCCGGCGGAGAAGTGGTTGCGGTCGCGGATCAGTCAGTTCATGTCGGCGACGCTGGAAATCGAACACAGGTAACGTCTGTGCCATGGCGTCTGCTCAGCTGTTGCCGTTCGTCCGGAATACGCCGTCACCTGTAATTTCTGACAGTAGCGCAAGTGACCGATCCGGTGTGTGATGAGCCAATGTCCTCCGGGGCAACGTCAATCACGCACAGGAGCGAATGATGAGCAGCACCTCCGTCAAGATAACCATTGATGACTTGCCCCGACCCTATGTTCTGGAAAGCCCGACTTACACCCTTCTCGATCCAGTGCTGGTCAAGTATTCGCTGACGATCGCCTCGGACGCTGTCCTCGAGCCCACGGACAAAATCAGTGTCAAATGGCAGGGCGCATCGGGCACACCCGCCGAAGGTTCACACGTCACAGGCTTTGTCGAAGTGGGCGACAAACGCCCGGTGGAATTGCGACTGGCACCTTCATTGGCAGCCATCAATCAAGGCAAGACAGTCACGTTGACCTACGACATCATTCGCGGTAATGCACCTGCGGTGACTTCCCAGCCTTTGATTTTGTACGTGTTGCCAGTGGCACAAGGTGATTTGCCCAGGCCGACTATCGAATCGGCTGAAAAGGAGGGTGAGGGTCTGGATCTGTTCGTGCGGGATCTGCAGCAGTTTATCTTGAGAATCAATGCATGGCCTCTGATCGACCAACGGCAATTTTTCTGGGCCCGGTTTAAAGGGACGAACGCCGATGGTAGCGTGTTTGATCAACAATATTGGAGTGCGCCGGGTAGTCAGGTTGGTATGGATTTTTTCCGCTTCGGCTTTTTCGCACAAGACTTCCCGGCCGGTCCTCTGCGGGGACTGAAGGATCGCAGCGTTTTGACCATTGAGTTCGGCGCATCGCTCGACGGCAGCCTGGTTGAAACCGATGCAACCGACTTTGCGCTTCGCCACTACATTGTCAGGACCGGCGCAACACCCACTCCGCTCAAACCTGAAATCCGCTCGGTCAGAGACCCTGAGCTACAAGAGATCCCCGATGGGCAAGCTACCCTCGCCACCAGCGTAACGATCAGCGGTACGGCGATGGCGGGCGAGCAATTAGTGGTGTTTGACGGGCCTGACCCCAGAGGAACGGTTCGTGCCGAGGCCGGTATCTGGCAGTTCCCCTTGTCCGGATTGGTTGTCGGTAAGCACACGTTCACAGCCCAGGCCATGTATGGCGATGATGAGGTGTCCGATCCCTGGACCATCACCGTTAACCCGACTGAAGGTCGGCAGCTCTCGATCGAGGAGGCTCCTGATAACGCCAATCTTGATCCACTGCAGGCGACAA
Organism: Pseudomonas sp. NPDC087598; assembly: GCF_044743525.1. Lineage (NCBI taxonomy): Bacteria > Pseudomonadati > Pseudomonadota > Gammaproteobacteria > Pseudomonadales > Pseudomonadaceae > Pseudomonas > Pseudomonas sp. NPDC087598. The sequence continues at coordinate 31,729 of NZ_JBIUWQ010000027.1, forward strand.
GGTCCCTGACGGCCGTGCTGGATTACGACATGCAGCCCAGCGATCTGCTGAGCGTGACAGTAACCGCCGCCGCAGGTACACCCGCTGCGGGGTCGCATACCACCACGCCGGTGGCTGCCGGCACTGCGCGCCCGAGAAAAATTACATTGCCGGTACCACTGGTGGCCTTCAGCATCGGGAAGAATATGGAGGTGACCTTCACCTATACGCGGGGAATCTCCGAACCGGTGACTTCGTTACCGCTGCCTCTCAACGTGCTGCCCATTGCATTAGACCAACTCGATGCCCCCGTGATCACTCAAGCCAACGGCTCCGACATTCTGGATCTGAAGGACGTTCAGTCCGGCGGCAACCTGTTGTTTGGTGTCTGGCCGCACATTTCAGCGAACCAGCGTCTCTGGCTTTCTCTGGAAGGGCAGAGAGACACTGGAACGCACAATCTCACAATGTGGGTGGGCACGACTAACATGGTGCATCGTGCCTGGGTTACGAACGGCAGTTACAGCCCCCTTATTTCGGCCAATTATCTGCGGCAGCTGAAAGATGGCAGCAAATTGATCATTCGTTTCAGGGTCAATCTGGATCAGGTTGCGAACGTTAATACTGCGGTGGTTTTTCAAACCCGTGAATACACCATTCGGGCGGTGCCTTGACCCCACACCTGCCGCCAGCGTTATCGTATAACCGCCGTCGCAACTGAGCACATCCGTGCAATTTCCCCCCACCCATCATTGGCATGATTCAGGCCAATGACATTTCAAGGGTGGGGTCATGAACGCCATACAAAACGATGAACGGGCGCGCGACGTCGGTTTGCTGTTTCTGCGGGTCAGCGGCGGATTGTTTCTGCTGTGGGTGCACGGCTTGCCGAAGTTGCTCGATTTCAGCGCGCAATTGGCGCTGATCGAAGATCCTTTTCACCTCGGCGCCCACCTGACCTTGTGTCTGGCGATCTTCGCCGAAGTCCTCTGTCCGTTACTGATCGTCGCCGGCTTACTGGTGAGATTGGCGTGCTTGCCTATTCTGTTTGTGCTGCTGGTGGCGCTGCTGGTCGTGCACCCGCAATGGAGTGTGGCCGAAGGGCAGTTCGGCTGGTTGCTGTTGATCCTGTTTGCCACTGTGTTTATCGCCGGGCCGGGACGGCTGGCGCTCAATGTCCGTTTGCCCGGAGTGCTGCGTTATGCCTGAAGTCCTGAGTCCAAAAGCACCGGGGTCCGATGAGACCGTGACGCTGATCGTCAAACACCGGGTCAAGGCTGGATTCGAAGCCGCCTATGAAGCCTGGCTGCGCAATATCGTGCGGGTGGCGGGGCAGCGCGAAGGGCATCTGGGCGTGGACGTGGTGCGCGGCAAGCTCGCCGGGCTCGACGCTTATACCTGCGTGCTGCGCTTTTGCTCGACCGAGGCGATGCAATTGTGGCTGGAATCGCCGCAGCGTCAGGCGCTGGTCGATGAAGCCACGCCGATGCTCGCCGATGGCGATCAGACCGAAGTCGCGCCGATCAACGAATTCTGGTTTGCACCGCTGGCCGATGCCGCTTCGCCGCCGCCGCGCTGGAAACAGGCGGTGATCACCCTGCTGGTGATTCTGCCGCATACCTTGCTGGTGCCGCTGATCTGGGGGCCGCTGCTCAAGCTGCACCCGCTGCTTTCCAACTACGTGGTTGCGACGTTCCTGATCACCCTGACCATCGTGCTGTCGGTGGTGTACGTGTTCATGCCCCGCGTGACCCGTCTGTTCGCGCCGTGGCTGGAAGCCAGTCAGGCGCATACCCACGTCGAACCCACAGAACACCCGTCACGCTGAATCCCATTCATTTTTTTCTCGAAGGAACTGCGATGAGCGCCGATCTGATTCTCTTCAATGGTCAATTTCATACCGTCGACCGCACCAAGCCTCTGGCCAGCGCCGTGGCGATCAAGGACGGCCGCTTCGTGGTCGTCGGCAACGATACCCAGGCCATGGCCCTGCGCGGCCCGGCCTCACAAGTGATCGACATGCACGGTCGCTGCGTCATCCCCGGCCTCAACGACTCGCACTTGCACCTGATCCGTGGCGGTTTGAACTACAACCTCGAACTGCGCTGGGAAGGCGTGCCGTCGCTGGCCGATGCCCTGCGCATGCTCAAGGATCAGGCCGACCGCACACCAACCCCGCAATGGGTGCGCGTGGTCGGTGGCTGGAACGAATTCCAGTTCGCCGAAAAACGCATGCCGACCCTCGAAGAACTTAATCAGGCTGCACCGGACACCCCGGTGTTCGTCCTGCACCTGTACGACCGCGCGCTGCTCAACCGTGCGGCGTTGCGCGTGGCCGGTTACACCCGTGACACGCCGAACCCGCCGGGCGGCGAGATCGTCCGTGACGCCAATGGCAACCCGACCGGCATGCTGGTGGCCAAACCCAACGCGATGATTCTCTATTCGACGCTGGCCAAGGGACCGAAGCTGCCGCTGGAATATCAGGTCAACTCGACCCGCCAGTTCATGCGCGAACTCAATCGCCTCGGCCTGACCAGTGCGATCGATGCCGGTGGCGGTTTCCAGAACTACCCGGACGATTATCAGGTGATCGAGCAACTGGCCAAGGACGACCAGTTGACCGTGCGCATTGCCTACAACCTGTTCACCCAGAAACCCAAGGAAGAGCTGACCGATTTCCAGAACTGGACCGGCAGCGTCAAATTGCATCAGGGCGACGACTACCTGCGGCACAACGGCGCTGGCGAGATGCTGGTGTTCTCGGCGGCGGATTTTGAAGACTTCCTCGAACCGCGCCCGGACCTGCCGCAAACCATGGAAGCCGAGCTGGAGCCGGTGGTGCGCCACCTCGTCGAGCAGCGCTGGCCGTTCCGTTTGCACGCCACTTACAACGAATCGATCAGCCGCATGCTCGACGTGTTCGAGAAGGTCAATCGCGACATTCCGTTCAACGGTCTGCCGTGGTTCTTCGACCATGCCGAAACCATCACGCCGCAAAACATTGAGCGGGTGAAAGCCTTGGGCGGCGGCATCGCGATTCAGGATCGCATGGCGTTCCAGGGCGAATACTTTGTCGACCGTTACGGCAAGCAGGCTGCCGAAGCGACGCCGCCGATCAAACGCATGCTCGCCGAAGGCGTGCCGGTCGGCGCGGGTACCGATGCGACGCGGGTTTCCAGCTACAACCCGTGGACGTCGCTGTACTGGATGGTCAGCGGCCGCACCGTCGGTGGCCTGGCGTTGTACGAAGAAGGTTTGCCGCGCACCACTGCGCTGGAATTGTTCACTCACGGCAGCGCCTGGTTCTCCTCGGAGCAGGGCAAAAAAGGCCAGATCAAGGTCGGGCAACTGGCGGATCTGGCGGCGCTGAGTGCGGATTTCTTCCACGTCGAAGAAGAAGCGATCAAGTGGATCGAGTCGGTGCTGACCGTGGTCGGCGGCAAGATCGTTTACGCCGCCGGCGACTTCGCGGACCTCGGCCCGGCCAGCGTGCCGGTGCTGCCGGACTGGTCGCCGGTGGTGAAAGTCCCGGGCCACTGGCGGCCGAATTCGCCATTGCAGGCACAGGTTCACCAATGCGTCGGCGCCTGCGCGGTGCACTCGCACAGTCATGAAAAAGCGCGGTTGTCGAACGCGCCGGTCAGCGACTTCGCCGGTTTCTGGGGCGCGTTCGGCTGTTCCTGTTTCGCTTTCTGATTTCCCCAAAAAGCGCCGGCCACTCGGTACGGCGCTTGACATCACATCCACCCAACCAGGAGTTTCCCCATGAGCGTTCCTTACAAGCGTCTGAACAAAGATGATGCGGTTGTGCTGCTGGTCGACCACCAGACCGGTCTGATCTCGCTGGTGCAGGACTTCACGCCGAACGAGTTCAAGAACAACGTGCTGGCACTGGGCGACATCGCCAAGTTCTTCAAACTGCCGACCATTCTGACCACCAGTTTCGACGCCGGTCCCAACGGTCCGATCGTGCCTGAACTGCGTGAGCAATTCCCGGACGCACCGTTCATTCAGCGTCCAGGCCAGATCAATGCCTGGGACAACGAAGATTTCGTCAAAGCGATCAAGGCCACCGGCCGCAAGCAACTGATCATCGCCGGTGTGGTGACTGACGTGTGCGTAGCGTTCCCGACCCTGTCGGCCATCGCTGAAGGCTACGAAGTGTTCGTGGTGACCGACTCGTCCGGCACCTTCAACACCACCGTGCAACAAGCGGCGTGGGCGCGGATGTCGGCGGCTGGTGCACAACTGTTGAACTGGTTCTCGGTGGCGTGCGAGCTGCAGGGCGACTGGCGCAACGACATGGAAGGTCTGGCGCACCTGCTGTCGGAACGTCTGCCGAACTACCGCAACCTGATCAACAGCTACACCAAGTTCACTGCCAAGTAATTGCTTGAACTAAAAATGCCCGCTTGATTGCGGGCATTTTTATGTGCTGCCTGATTTCCTGTGGCGAGGGATCTTGTCGGATCGCCGCACCGTCCCGCTTGAGTGCGCAGCGCTCACGAGATACTGGGGCCGCTGCGCAGCCCAGCGGGAGCAAGCTCCCTCGCCACAGGATTTGGTGTTTGCCTTTCTTGCGGGTCAGCGTTTTTGCAGCCAACCAAGAAATCCGCCTTTGCGCGACGGCGCCGTTTTCGCCAGCAACGCCAAATGACTGTTCTGCTGTCTCACCGCCTGCAACTTGTTCAACGCCGTCGCGACCTCGCCGCGCTGCTCCATGCACTGGCGCGTCAGGCCCTTGTCGAGTCGATAAATGATCGAAGACGTCAGCGCCGTGAACGTAGCCTGCGACGGCGTGTCCGCGAGAATACTCTGCTCGCCCATGACTTCACTCGGCCCCATCCGCCCGGCCTCGGTCTGCCCGTCACCGTCGGGAACGGTCGCACTGACCACGCCCGTGGCGATCACAAAAAGACTGTCCGGCACGTCATCCAGACCCAGCACCACCTGGCCCGCAACGTACTGCTGCGCGACCATCGATTCAGCCAGACGGTCACGTTCCTCGGGGCTCAGCGAACGGAAGATTTTCACCTCGTCCAGCAACGCTCGACCACGGGTCGACGGCTCGATCACGCCGTCCGGATGCCGCGAAATCCCGGCTGCTTCGAGATGACGGTGAGCGAGGTCGAACAGTTGATTGCGCACTTCGCCTTTCTTGCTCAACTCGGCAATAAAACCGCTGGCGACGTATGCCGAGGTGATTTCGCCAGCCTCTTTCAACACGGCTTTGGGCGCCGGGGTCAGCAGTAGACTGCTGCTGCCTTGCAACGTACGGTCGAGGGCGTCGAGCACTCGGCGCGGGCGAATGTGATTCGGGACCTGGATGCTGATCGACACGCCGTGCATGTTGCTCGGACGGCTGAGGTTGACGATTTTCGCCTTGGCCGCTACCGAGTTCGGCACCACGGCCATGGTGCCGGCGCTGGTCAGCAAATGCGTGGCGCGCCAGTCGATGTCGAGGACTTTGCCTTCGACGCCGTCGATCACCACGAAATCGTCCACTTGATACGGTTTGGTGGTGTTGAGGACGATCCCGGAAAACACGTCGGCGAGGGTGCTTTGCAGCGCCAGACCGACGACGATGGCCACCACCCCGGACGTTGCGAGCAGGCCTTTGACCGGCAACTCCAGCACATAACCGGCCGCCGCGATGATGGCCGCGAGAAATACCAGCGCACCGATCACGTCCTGCAGCAAACGCCCGCTGTGGCCGATGCGGCGCATCAGAATCAGACCGATGACTTCGGTGAGTACACGCGCCGCGTACAGCCACCAGAGAATGCCCAACGCCGTCGCGCCGAGTTGCGCCACGCGATCATCGGCAAACAGCGGCGCCTGCAAGGGGCTGACACCGGCATTGATCACCAATGCGCTGAACGCCAGAAACAGCACCAGTCGCACACCCACTCGCGGCGCACGATGGGTGAAGGGCGAGAAGTGCCATAGCACCGCATCAACCAACAGCAGAGCAGCGCTCAGGGACAGCAGGTGGGTGAGGAGGAAGGACATGGAAGACTCCGGATCTGCACGAGTGTGGGGGCGAAGGGCTGTTGTGGCGAGGGAGCTTGCTCCCGCTGGGCTGCGCAGCGGCCGCAAAATTATCTGTTTAACGAAGATTTTGTGAGTGTTGCGCACTCAAGCGGGACGGTGCGGCGATCCGACAAGCTCCCTCGCCACACGATCAAACGCAAAAATCACAGCCCGCAACGGCCCTCTGTAGGAGCTGCCGAAGGCTGCGATCTTTTGCCGTCAAGGCTGCAAATGGGTTTTCAGCTCAGCCGCCGCCTGACGCACAGCCGCTTTCACCTCGGGGATCTGACTCAGCGGATTGAGCAAACCAAAGTCATGAATCATCCCGTTGTAACGCACCGAGGTCACCGCCACGCCGGCCGCATCGAGGTGCCGCGCATAGCCTTCGCCTTCATCACGCAACACATCGAATTCGGCGGTCTGCACCAGGGCGGCGGGCAGGCCTTTGAGCTGTTCGGCGCTGGCATTGAGTGGCGAGGCATGGATCTGCGCACGTTCGGCCGGGTTGGTCGTGTAGTTGTCCCAGAACCATTTCATCATGCCTTTGGTGAGGAAGTGGCCCTCGGCAAATTGCTGGTACGAGCCGTCGTCGAACTGCGCGTTGGTCACCGGCCACATCAACAATTGGAAACGCAGCGCCGGAGCTTTCTGTTCCTTGGCCATCAACGCGACGACTGCCGCCATGTTGCCGCCGACGCTGTTGCCGGCCACCGCCAGGCGCTTGCCGTCGACGCCGATGTCCTTGCCGTGTTCAGCCACCCATTTCGTTGCGGCGTAAGCCTGATTGATCGCGGTCGGGTACTGCGCTTCCGGCGACGGCGTGTAATCGACGTACACCGCAACAGCGCCGGAGCCCACCACCAGGTCACGAATCAGCCGCTGGTGAGTCGGATAATCGCCCAGCACCCAACCGCCACCGTGGAAGAACATGAACACCGGCAACTCACCTTTGACCTTGGCCGGGCGTACCACTTTCAGGTTAAGCGTCTGGCCGTCCACCGTGATCGCCTTATCGCTGACTTCGACACCGGAGAGGTCAACCTTCACCGACGCCTGAGCACCGGTCAGCACCGCACGGGCGTCTTTCGGGCTCAGTTGCTCCAGAGGTTTGCCACCGCCGGCGGCGAGGGCATCGAGGAAGGCCTGGGTGTTGTGTTCGACACCGGTGTTTTCGCCAGCGAAGGCGTTGCCGATGGACAGGGCGAGGAGGGAAGCGGTCAGGGTTTTTTTGACGAGGTTCATGGTGGAAATCCTTTTGAATATTTTTGATTTGTTTGCCTGGGTTGCGGGCTGCTGTGGCGCTGGGTTTCAGGCCTCAGCAACACCGTGAGCACAGATTAATGGGGTGCCGAGAAGTGAAAAAGCGGCTATAAAGCGTTTAACTGTCCACCAGAGAGTGACAATGAACCCGTTCGAAGACATGCGTATTTTTTGCCAGGTGATGGACTCCGGCAGCTTCACCGCAGCGGCCGATCAGTTGGGCCTGTCCAAGCAGTTCGTCAGCCGCCGCTTGATGCAACTCGAAGAGCGCCTCGGCGTGCGCTTGCTCAACCGCTCGACCCGCCGTCTCGACGTCACGCCGCTGGGTCAGAGTTATTACGAGTCAGCGTTACGCTTGCTTGTGGAGGTGGAACAGGTCGAGCAGGGCATCGCCGGGCAGACTGCCGAGCCACGCGGGACGATCCGCATCAGTGCGCCGCTGTCGTTTGCCGTGGCGCATCTCGGTTGCCTGCTGCCGCTGTTTTTGCAGCGTTATCGTGAGGTCACGGTGGAGGTCGATTTGAGTGATCGGCCGGTGGACCTGTTAGGCGAAGGTTATGACCTGGCGCTGCGTATTGGTGTGCTGGAAGACTCGACGCTGATCGCCCGGCGCATTGCGTCGATTGATCGGGTGTACTGCGCAAGCCCCGCGTATCTGGCCGAGCGCGGTACACCACTCAAGCCTGAGGACCTGCTCAGCCACGACTGCCTGCCTTATGGCCACGGGCGCTCGGTGCAATGGCGGTTCAATGCCGGGCAGGGCAAGCCGCAATTGGTGAATGTCACCGGGCGCATGCGCGTCAATAACGGCGAATTGCTCAGGGATGCGGCGGTGCAGGGGATGGGGATTACTTATCTGCCAACGTTCATCGTCGGCGCGGCATTGAAGGACGGGCGCTTGGTGCCGGTGCTGGATGATCTTCGTCCGGAGCCGCTGACGTTATCGGCGGTGTATCCGCAGCATCGCCAGGCGTCGCGCCCGGTGCAGGCACTGGTTGAATTCCTGCGCGAACGTCTGAATCAAACCAATGTCGCCCTCTAAGCTGTACGCAGATAAAAATCTGTAAGCCTGCGCCTGCTAACCCTGGCTGCCATGGATTCAAGCAATTGGATGAGTGATCGCATGCCCCGGCTGTGCACACAGTTCGATGCCGAGGGCATGCATGACTCTCAAAACCGTGTCGAAGCGCGGTTTCGCACCCGGCGCGAACGCCTTGTACAGACTTTCCCGACCCATACCTGATTTCTTGGCGATCTGCGTCATTCCGCGCGCTTTGAGCACATAGCCGATTGCGCGAAGAAACTCTTCGTTATCCCCATCTGCAAGAACCTGAGACAGGTATTCGCTGATGGCTTCGTCACTGTCCAGCAATGCTGCCACGTCGAAATTCGTCAACGTCTGGCTCATGGTTAAACCTCCTTAGCCATTTTTTGTGCGCGTCGGATGTCTGCGCTTTGTGAAGATTTGTCGCCTCCAGCCAATAGAACGATGACTGCACCGTCACGTATCGTGAAATACACCCGAAAGCCCGCACCCACATCTACGCGCATTTCAGATACGCCATCACCCACTGATTTTACATCGCCGAGATTCCCATTTGAGGCCCGATCAATGCGTCGAGCGATGGCCACCCTGGCTCGCAGGTCTCGAACCGATTGGTGCCAAGCCTGGAAGACCGCTGTTTGTCGAATAAGATAATTCATTACCTGACTGTATCCAAGTAGATACAGACAAGCAGTCAGCCAAGTCTCCTATCAAATCTAGAAAAATCGTCGGTATTTGTAGGCGAGAGTTTTCTCATTTGTAGGAGTTGCCGCAGGGGGTGGCTTACAAGATTGCAACAATCTGCATTGCCGGGCTCATCTAGACTCGGGTCCGCTCAATCACGAGCAGTACCCGGAGTGCGCCATGGAAGTGCCGAACAATAAAAACGCCATCGAGAGCAATCGACAGGCGTGGAACGATTCCGCCCGCCATCATCAGGATTCCCCTGACTGGCAGACCTTGTTGAACGACGTTGCTCAGGCTGATTTCTCTTGCCTCGATGACACGTTGCGCGGCTTGCTGGAGCAGGTCGGCGTAGACGGCAAAGAGGTGATTCAGTTGGGCTGCAACAACGGTCGCGAAAGCCTGTCGCTGTTCGCCCTCGGCGCGCGCGGGGTGGTCGGTGTCGATCAATCGCAGGCCTTCCTTGAGCAGGCCCGTGAACTGAACCGCCGCTCAGCACACAACGCCGAATTCATCGAGGCCGATATCCATCACCTGCCGGCGTCGCTGCAGAATCGCTTCGACGTGGCGCTGATCACTATCGGTGTACTGAACTGGATGCCCGATATCGGCGAGTTTTTCCACCACGTCGCCTCAACGCTGAAACCGGGTGGGAAACTGGTGATCTACGAAACCCACCCGTTTCTGGAAATGGTCGATCCTGATGCGGCAGATCCGTTTCGCCTTGCCACTTCCTACTTCCGCGCCGAGCCTTTCGTGCAGGAAGAGCCGATTGTCTATGTCGGCAAGGTCGAGCAGCAGGCGGCAAAGTCGTACTGGTTCGTGCACAACCTCGGCGCGATCTTCAGCGGCGCGATTGCGGCGGGGCTGAACATTGCGCATTTCAAGGAATACCCGCATTCGAACCGGGAAGAGCTGTATGACCGGTATTTGAATCAGGAAGCGCAGATGCCGATGTGCTTTACCCTGGTCGCCACAAAATCTTGATATTCATCGTCGCGGCCACTGACCTCATCGCGAGCAGGCTCACTCCTACATTTGGAATGCATTCCCCTGTAGGAGTGAGCCTGCTCGCGATGACGGCATCACTGCCGCTAAACATTTCAGATCTGACTCAAGCCTGCGCCGCCGCACTCACCACCGGCCGCCCCGGTTTACGCAGTGGCTCAAGCCGTGAGCCCTCGTACCGCGTTTCACGGAAAAACCTCCAGCGACCGAACAGTCCATAAACGTGAGTGACATGCCCCTGTTCGTGATAACCCATGCGGATGTGCAGTTTCAGCGCCGGAATATTGTGGGTCTCGCAGACATCCACCACCTTGTTGCAACCCTGCGCCGCCATGGCTTCCCACAGCGCGACCTGCACGTCCACGGACAGGCTGCTGCCGAAATAGGCACGGGTCATTTCGCCGCCGAATTCGAAGAACTCACCGGGTTTGACCGGGAAATTGCAACCGTAGTAATGCTGGTCGTGATAGTCGCGAATACTGCCCCAGATAAACGCTACCGCGTGGCCGTCAGCGTCGAGGTACATGTGGCCGGTGTGGCCCTTGGTCGCCAACTCCGCCATGGTCTCCACGCGGTCGCCAAAATGCTTGCTGAACGCAATGGCATTCTCCGCCGTGATGTCGACTCTGCGCAGGCCATCGTAAGGGCGCAACTTGTGCGGCGGCACCGGGCTGACCAGGTCGCGCTCCATCCACAGCAGTTCCCAATGGAAGAACACGTAGCGTTTCCACAACGTGCCGAAGGTGCGACCAATGCCCTTGTGACGGATGCGTTCTTGTAGCTTTTCGATGACGCTCATGATGCCCTCCGTGGCCGTAGCCCGGGTGTTGTGGATGGTGCTTTTGTGGGTATAGATCACCCGTGAAAATTCATTTCAAAGTGCCATCTTCGAAAGTATTGCAAGGTATGTAAGTCAATCGAGTGCCGCAGCACCGCGTAGAAAATCCTTGTTCAAGTCGGCGTAGGAAACCCGTGGAACCCCCGCCAGCCGCTGCTCTAGCACGCGGCTCAGGGATTCGTCGGGATTGAGGTAGGCGTCACCAAAATCGGCGCCAAGCTGAGTCGGATGAGCGACGATTTCCAACACGCCGTCGGTCGGCGCGATGTCGTTACGCAGGTCGATCGGCGTGCACACATAATCGGCGGTGACACCGGCCAGACCCTGCAAACGCCAATTGAGTAAACCCTTGAACACGCGTTTCGGCAGATTGAGGTTTTGCCCAAGGTTGCGCGCAAGGCGAATCGGTACGCCCTGATGCGCTGCGAAGCGGGCGACGATTTCGCCGATCGGCCAGATGTTATGCACGTGCTGATGCGAATCGATATGGCTCGGGCGCACGCCATGATCGGCACAACGCTGCCACTGCGCCTGCAACTCTTCACGCACCGCCTCGCGATCCTCACGGCTGAGCCACAGACGGTGGCGCGGCAGGTTGAGGTCGAACACGCCTTGGCTGTCACAGAACGTGCGGCGCAACAGAATCGCCTGACTTAACGGACGCCCGTAAGTCAGGTTGAAGTGCAGTCCGACCCGGCCTTCCAGCACCGGATGCCGAGCCATGGCACACGCCGCTTCAAACGCCGGCATGTTGGCCATGGCGGTGGCGGAACTGATGACCCCGGCCTGAAACGCCGCGAAGATCACCGTGTTTTCATTCGGGCTGAGGCCGAAATCGTCAGCGTTGACTATGACTTGGCGAGGCATGTTCGCCCTCCGTGGTGATCGCGACGGCTTTCAGGGTGGGTTTCACTGGCTCGGCATGCCGCGCCCGCCAGGCTTGCACGCGCGGCTTGAGTCGATGCCACAGACGCAAGCCCAGACCTAGGACGAGGCCACTCGGGCGCCAGGAATAAAAACTCCAGCGCCAGTGCTCCAGTTGCCCGGTCACGCGTTCATGCAGTTGATGGCTGGAGTTTTCCAGGCTGACCCGCGAGGCATCGATCCAGTGCCAGTGCTCGTCCAGCCCCCAGCGAATCCATTCCTCCAGCAACACCCGGCCGCTGCCGAGATCGGCGTATTGCGGCAGGAAGGCGAGGTTGTAATCGTAGAGGCGACCCTGTTCGAGCAGGCCGAGCCGATAGCTGATGCAACGCCCGTTCAGCTCCAGCGTCACCACCCGCACCAGACCTTGGCCGGCGAGGGCGGTGAAGGCGCGCTCGATCAGGTGCCGACTGCGTTCGCTGGCGAAAATGCCGACGCCTTCGTCACCTTTCCAGCTCACCGCCTCGACTTCGCTGATCACCTGTAACAGCGGCGCCATGCTGATCGCATCGGGAATGATCCGCCGTACCTCGGCGCCACACGCGGCAATCCGTTTGCGCGCCCGGCGCAGTTTGTAGCGTGGATCGCCAGAGACTTCCTGATGATCCGCCTCGCTGATCAGATGCACCGGCACTCGACAACTCAGTCGCCGCTCAGCAGTGGAGCTGAGCGCCATCCATTCGGTGAGCGCGCTTTCTTCACCGGCAGGTTCGGACAATTCATTGAGCTGCAGCAGCGCGTGGGGCAGACGTTGGCGGATCAACCGCAAGGCCTTGTGCATGTCTTCGCTGTCCAGCAAGGACAGCAACGCCAAGCGATCCGCCAGCGGATAACCCAAGTGATGCAGCACCCGAAACGGCACGCCGAAAAAGCGTTCGCGACTCGCCACCAGCGGCAGGCACAGACGCAATTCATCCGCCTCCCAACCCAGCAGGGTGTGCAGACGCTCACCCTCACCGAGTGCCTGCTCGGCCGCACACAACCAACCGAGGTTGTTGAACGGCGTGTGATCCGTCACCCGCAGGCGCAGCGCTTCATACGCTGTTGCCGGGAAATCGGCGGCGCACAGTGAAGTGCGCCATTCGAATCGCGTCACCATAGGCTCAGGCCGCCGTAGCTGTAACAGGTGGACGGGAAGGTTTGCGCAATGCATCCAGACGCGAGCCGCTGTAGCGGGTTTCGCGGTAGAAGCGCCAGCGGTTGAACAGGGTGTAGACGTTCATGATCCGCTGCTGTTCGGTATAGCCCATGCGCAGGTGCAGCTTGAGTGCCGGAATATTGTGGAACTCACAGACATCGACGACTTTGTCGCAGCCCTGGGCGGCCATGGCTTTCCACAGCTCCAGTTGCAGATCCACGGACAACTCCGTGCCCCAATAGGCACGAGTCAGTTCACCGCCGAATTCGAAGAACTCGCCGGGTTTTACCGGGAACATGCAGCCGTAGTAATGGCGGTCGAAATAGTCCCGCGCGCTGCCCCAGATGAACGCCACGGCATCGCCCTGATCGTCCAGGTGCATGTGCCCGGTGTGGCCCTCGCTGGCCAGCTCTGCCATGGTGCCGACACGGTCGCCGAAGTAGCGGGCGAAGGCGCTGGCGTTGTCTGGTGTGATCTTCACCACCCGTAATGGCGGGTAAGGTTTGAGGCTGTGCGGCGGTACCGGGCTGACCAGGTCGCGCTCCATCCAGAGCAATTCCTGATGGGAAAAAACGTAGTGCTTCCACGCTTTGGCGAGGGTGACGCGCAGGCCTTTTTGCTTGATGTGTTCGCTGAGTTTGCTGACGATGCCCATTGTGCGTGCTCCGGAGTTCCGGCAAGGCGAATGACTGTGGTGAGGGGCTCTGTGGCGAGGGGATTTATCCCCGATGGGCTGCGAAGTGGCCCCGCATTTACAGGTTAAAAGCGACGACTGTTGCGCAGCCGATCGGGGATAAATCCCCTCGCCACAAAAACTCCCTACCCACAAATCTATGTTCGCCTTACATGTTCTGATAATCGGAATTGGCTTCATGACGCGATCCAGCTCAATGCAAACAGGGTTTCCCCTGGCAAGTCGAAGCTGACGCGTCCGTCGCGGCAGGTCACTGGCGCGTCGCGACTGCGATTGTCGGCTCCGAAGTAGCGCAGTGCGCCATTGTTCAGTGGGCACTTGGTGCCGCTCAGTTCGACTCGCTGTAAACGCGTGCCTTTGTTGACGCCGAGCAGGCCGCGTTTATCGTCGCCGGCCATTGCCAGTACATCGACTTCAAAAGCGTCGTTTTCCAGCCACAGCACTGTGTGCAGCCAATGTTGTTGGATGAACTGTTGGGCCAGGCCCACGGGTTTCAGCTCGAAGTGTTGTTCATCCTCCGAGACGCGCAGCATGCCCTTGGGGTATTCCGGCTCGTCGGCAGCCTGAAACCAGCCGAGCATGGTCAGCAAACCGTCCTGTGATGCATTGATGACAACTGAAGCCCACCACAGCGAGGTGTAATGGGTTTCCTGATCGTAGGGGCTGAGACTTGAGCCACTGGACAAGTTGGTCTGATCCAGCAGCAGGGCCTTGCGCGGTTGACCGTTGCCATCGAGGCCCACCAGTTCAGCCGCACGTCGTACGCTGTCGCGGTAGACACGTGTAGCCAGCAGGTCGCGAATCATCCATTCGTGCCATGCCAGCGCATCGACCTGATCGGCTGATTCGCTCAGCAGGCGCCGCGCCCAGTCGATGCCGCGCTTGTCCGCTGCGTTCTCGGCGAGCGGCCCGTTAACCAACCTTGAACTGGCCGGCATCGCAATCCGCACGCCAGCCTTGGCATTGGCCGGGTCACGGCGTACCTGCCGGGCCATGTTGGTGAAAACCTCCCGATACTGGTCGTAGCTCGCATAGTTGAGGTTCGGCTCGTCGGCAAAACCGATGTAATGAGTGCCTTTGCCACCGAGCGCGCGGGTGCCGGCGAGCCAGGCTTCGAGGCCGCTGTTGGTTTGCGCATTGACGCGCAGGTCGTGCTGGCGCTGGCTGCCGGCGAGCAGGGTGATGTCCTGCCGGATGCCGAAACGATCCTGATAGATCTGGCGAAAGGCATCCTCGAAGTGCGGATTTTTCTCTGTCACGTCGACGAAGCTGTAGTAGCTGGCAGCTGTCGGTTGCAATGCATCGAGGAAGACATGGCTGGTCTGTGGCGGCATCACGTAGGGCAGGGCGATGCCTAGATCCGGCGTGCGTCCGAGAACTTTTTCGTGCAGGGTCAAACGTGTCTGCCCAACGTCTTCGCGTAGCGGTTGCAGTTGCTGCGGATTCTGTGCAAACAGATTGGCCGTGCCGTCGAGCCAGAATGCTGCTTTGCCGCTACCTTGCAAGCGCAGACGCCAGACTTGCTCGCGGTCGCTGACGGGCAATGCGATCTGATCGAAATGCCAATAGGCACGGTAGGGTTTCAGCGCCAACGAGAGCGGCAGTCCATCGCCGACCCGCTGTGCCTGAAGGGCACTGACGCCACCGTGGTATTTGCCTGCAAGAATGGCGTGTTCACCCGGTGCGATCCGAAAATACAGATCATCGCCGCTTCGGGTCTCAACGCTGAAATGCACCTTGGCCGGTGCGAACAGCGCCACCGTACGTTCGTCGTGTTCAACCCGATAGCGGCGGAAACTGTAGCCTGGAATCTCCAGCCGATAACTGCTGGCGCCGGGGATCAACGGCCAACTCTGGCTACCACCGGTTTCGCTGGCTTTGATGAGCCGATCGCCTTGTAATTTGCCTTCGCCATCGAGCAGGTACAGATGCTCTTCGTTGGCATCCGCCTGCCACGCCGGGACCCAGCGCACGGTCACGGTGTCAGGGCGATCCGCTCGCAGATACAGGCTCCCGTCACGAATATCCGCCCAGCGCATCGACGCGGCAAACGCGTCCAGCGACAGGCCGAGACCGAGCAGCAGGGCCAGGCCTTTCATGCGGCTTTCCGGCGTTGCAGCATCAGCCACATCGGCGTGATGTCGCTGGGCAGGATGATCAGGGTTTGCCAGAACGGCACGCCGCTCAACCGGCAGTAGAGCACCAGCATCGCTACGGTGACCGCCAGATAGGCAATCGACGAAGCCGCCGCCGCGCCAACAATGCCATAGGCCGGAATCAGCACCAGGTTCAGCGCCAGATTGAGCAGGGCGCCCAGACCCATCAGCAGCGACACCGTGCCGGGACGATTCTTGCCGAGCAAGTCGAGGCGCAGAATGCTCGCGTAGCACAGGCCCAACAGTCCTGGCAGCAGCGCAAGCAGCGCCGGATACGCCGGTTGGTAAGCCACGCCGAACAGGGTGACGATCAGCCATTCGCCGATCACCGCCATGGTCAGGCAAGCGCCGAGCATCACGGTCGCGGTCAGGCGCAACGCCAGCGGGGTGACTTTGTCCATGCCTTCGTCCTGTTGCAGCAGGCGTTTCATCAGCGGCGTGGTCACCGCTTCCGGGACGATCAGCAGCAGTTCGGCAGCGGCGCTGGCCATGGCGTAATGGCCGAGGGCGGTGCTGCCGAGCAGGGCGCCGATGAACAGATAATCCGAGCGCAGAATCACCTGCTGAAAGAGCAAGTCAGGATGGCTGCGGGCGCTGTAGCGCAGCAGTTCTTTCTGACTGGCGCGGTCCCATTGCAGTTGCAACGGTTGTGCGCGTTTGAGCCAGACCCAACCGACCAGCACCACCAGACTGATCCCGGCCAGCCAACTGATCAACGCCGCTTCGAGGGCGGCGCTTTTCCACATCCAGAACAAGCCGAGAAACAGCAGCAGCGGTGCCAGAGATTCGACCAGACGCAAGGCGTTGAAGGCGACCACGCCGCCCGACGCGTTGTGCAAGGTCAGCAGACCGCTTTTCAGCACCGTCAGCGGCACGGCCAGCAACAACAACCAGGCGAGCAGGCCGAGTTGCACGGTCACATCCAGTTCACCGCCAAACTCGCGCACCAACGCCACCACCAGCAAGGTCAGCAACGCGGCGAGCAAACAGCCGAACACCAACACCTGACTGAGCAGCAGGCCCATCGGCCGCTGCTTGGCCGCCTGATAACCCACCGCCGAATTCAAGCCGCCACTGGTCGCTGCGCTGATCAGATCCGGGAGCGTGCTGAGCAACGCAAACAAGCCACGCTCACTCGGCCCAAGAATCCGCGCCAGCAATACGTTGCGCAGCAAACGCAGGGCGATCATCGCCAGTTTGGTGCCCATGCTCAGCGCCAGATGTTTGAGGTAACTGCCTCGGCTCATGGCCGCGCCCCGCGAAAGATCCGCCACGACAGCAGTTCCGGATTGCGCGCGGTGCGCTGGCTGACGCCGAAACGCGGCAGGTTCAGCGGATCGCCTTCACCGCGATAGATGCCGGTGCCGGTGCCCAGCGCAAACGGATAGTCATGGCTGGCGATCTGTTGGCGCACGCGTTCATCGTTGTCGCCGTTGGGGTAGCAATACACCGGCAGCGGCCGGTTGCAGCCGTTGTGCAGAGCATCGCGGCTGCGGCTGATCTCTTCGTCCAGCCGCACATCGTCAAGACCGGTGAGGATCGCGTGACTGGCGCCGTGCGGGCCGAAACGCACGAGCCCGGAAGCTTCCAGTGCGCGCACTTGATGCCAGTCGAGGGCTTGCGGTTGCGACTCTTGCGGGCATTCGTCGGTCAGCCGTTCAAGCTCCTGCGGGTCAATCGACTTCAAGCCTTGCAGGTAATGCAGCAGCGCCAGACTGCGCCGATCAACATCAATGTCGTCGAGCAGCACCGGCAATGGGTGATGCATGGCGTGCAGGCATTCGATCAAATGCATCCGCGCTTTTTCACCGTGGCTGCCCCACAGGGTTTCGCCGAGGCTTTCCCACCAGAAGCGCTGACGGCTGCCGATGAAATCGGTAGAGAGAAAAATGCTCGCTGGCACCTGATGTTTTTGCAGCAGCGGATAGGCATTGACCGCGTTGTCGCGCCAGCCATCATCGAACGTCAGCGCCACCCGTGGGCGCTCAGTGCGCAACGAATTGGGCTGGAGGATCTCCATCAGCGGCACGCAATCGAAATGGCGGCGCAGCCACACCAGCAAATGCTCGAAGGCTTTCGGTCCCACACAGAGTTCGTTGCGGTGCGGCAGATCGGCGGCGCGGTCGTTGGCCAGCACGCGGTGCAGCATCAGAATCACCCCGGCGCCACGCAATTGGCGGTTGCCCAGGGAGGAGTTCAAGTACACCCAGCCGCTGGCACGCTTGATACTTTTTTTGATACTGGTCTTGATTGGCATGGCAGGCACTCATCGAGTCTGGTCGGGGTTCCATTGGTTGTAGCTGTGTCCGCGCAAGAACTGCCATAGGCCGACGATCATTCCCGCCAGGGTCACCAGCACGAACGCGGCAAGGCGAAACGGTTTGGGCAGGCGGTGACGCACGTCCAGCAGACCGGCCACGGCGAAGGCGTAGCCGAGCAACTGGGCGGCCAGGGTCAGGCGGTAGAAACCATGTTCATCGAGCAACCAGAGGTTGGCCAGGAACAGGGGCAACAGCAGCACCGGTGCCAGGCGGCGGATCAGCTTGTGACTGATCAGCGCGATGGCGTACAAGCCATGGCGCATCGGGTTGAGCAGTTCACGCCTTGCCGACAGGCTGATCAAACCACCGACGGTGACGCGTTGGCGGCGACTGAACTGTCGTTCGGCCTCGTCAACGCCTTGATCGAGCACCTTGGCCTCGTCGACATAGACGACACGCTTGCCCGTGACTGGTGCACAGGTGTTGATAAAGAAGTCGTCGTTGACCAGGGCTGGAATTGGTTGGTAAAGCTCGCGCCGCAACGCCTGCAGCGCACCGTCGGCCGAGACCGTGCAGCCCATGCGGCTTTCCACGCGTCGCAACCACGCTTCGTAGTGGCGATACAGGCTTTCGCCCAGACTCAGGCCTGAACCCGGGACGGGGATGTTCATGTTGCCGACAGTACCACCGACCTCAGGGTCGGCAAACGGCGCCAACAGTGACTGCAAGGTGCCGTCGAGCCAGTGAACATCTGCGTCGGTAAACACCAGGATATCGCCTGTGCAGCTGCTGACAGCGGCGTTGAGCACACTATTCTTGCCCTGGCGCGCAAGGTCGAGCACCTCAATGCGCGGGTCGTTGACACTGCGCGCCAGGGCCACGGTCTGATCCGTGGAGCCGTCGCTGGCGACGATGATTTGCAAGCTGGCGGCTTGATAGTCCTGGGCCAGCAGATTGCGCAGTTTGTTCTCGATATTGCGTTGCTCATTGTGCGCGGCGACGACCACGCTGACCTTTTGCGCAGGCAGCGGCGCAGGTCTGTGTCGAGGAAAAAGCGGCCCGGCGACCGTCAACAACAGCGGGTACCCCAGATAGGCGTACGCCGGCATCAACAGGCACAACCAGAAAATGAATTCAGCCACGGGCAGGCCTCCTTGCTTTCCAATGACAAAGACTGAGGATGAACGCCGCACCGGCCAGGTGCAGGCGTACCCAGTGCAAACCCCACAATTGCAGGGTCAGGCCGATGTTGCGGTGCTTGATGCTCTGTCGCACGCTGAGCACCAGCCCGGGCACACTGGTCAGGGCCACCATGATCGCGGCGTGATGCGGGAAGCCGTTGAACAGTGCCGAGATGGCCAGGAAATCGAGAATCCACATGGCAATCGACAGCAGCGGAAAACGCAGCAGGCGCAGGCTGAAACCGTGGGTGCGCAGCAGTTGCAGATGACTGCCTTGGCGCCACAGTTCCTTGCCCATCCATTCGCGCCAGTTCATTTCATAACCCCAGTGCAAGGCGACACTTTGGTTGATCGACAACAGCCGGGCGCCGTGTTCGCGCAGGCGCAACGTGAACTCTTTATCTTCACCAGTGCGCAGGGTTTCATTGAAGCCGCCGACCTTGTCGAACCAGCTCCTGAGCATCAGCAAGTTGGAACTGGGCATCCAGTCGACGATTTGGCTGGTATGGCTGTTCGGACGCAAGGTGCGGCGCTGCCACGCGGTGGCGTACCACGGTGCGGCGGTGGGAGTGTGTAGATCCAGGCTGAAGATATCGCCCTGGCCGCTGGCTTCGATGTCGAACAGTTGGGGCAGCCAGTCTTCCGGCATTTCGATGTCGGCGTCGATGAACGCCAGCCATTCACCCGTCGCAATGGCGGTGCCGCGATTGCGCAGTGCGCCGATCAGCAGACCGGGCAGTACCAGTACTTGCGCGCCGAACTGGCGGGCAATCTGCGGGCCCTGATCGGTCGAGCCGTTGTCGACCACGATAAATTCGCAGTCGACATTGGCCACGTGCGCCGCTTTTTGCGCGGCCAGCAGCGTGCGACCGATGTGGCGGGCCTCGTTGTACATCGGGATGACGATACTGATCCGACTCATGCCATGGCCTCCTTCGCTGGTGCTTGCTCGGCCTTCAGGCGCAGTACACTGGCCAGCGCAAGCATGATCCATACGTATTTCTGGTTCGGTGCACTGAGGAACATCAGGAACAACGTCAGCGACAGGAAGCTCACGCTCAGGTGTGTCATCAGGTCAGCTTGCTCCCTGTCTCCTTTGTTCATCCAGGCGCGACGCGCACGGATCAGGTTGAGCAGGCCCTGCGCAAGCATGCCGACGAACAGCAGGCCGGCGGGAATTCCCAGTTCACTGAAGATTTCCAGGTAGGTGTTGTGGGCGCGGCGGTACAGGTCGCCGATCTTGCGGTTGGCGGAAAACACCTTGGCGTAACCGGTGGTGGCGTAGTGCAAGGGAAAGGTGCCAGGGCCAGAGCCCAGCAGGGGGCTTTCGCGAATCATCTGGCCCCCGACCACGATGTAAGAGGCGCGACGGCCAAGGGATTCGTCCTGGGCTTTAGAGCCGGCACTGAGAATACTCAGCGACTGGATGCGCGCCATGTAACCGGCGGGCATTGCATAGATCGCCAGCGGGATCACAATCGCGGCGCCCAGCATCGCAAAGCCCAGGTGCCGTGGCCGAATCAGTGACAGTTGTGCGCGGTAATGCCAGCAGCCAATCAACAGACTCAAGGCCAGCACCACCAGCCCCGAGCGCGATTCGGTTTTGGTCATGCCGCCAAGCAACAGCAAGCAGCAACCGCCCCAGAACAATCGATGCAGCAGGTTCGGGCCGCGGATCACCAGCAGCAGTGCCAGCGGAATGGCAAAGGCGATCAACATCGCGAAGGCGTTGGGGTCTTCGAGCAGGCCGGCGGCACGACCCTGATCCTGGAATTTGGTCGAAAACATTGCCATTACACAGGTAGTGGTGACGGCCAGGGTCACCAGTCGGGCGAACAGGTCGAGGTTCAGTTCGCGGCCGATCAACAACGTGATAACAAACAGAATCAGACCGACGCTCAGTTCCCGCAGATGCGCCAGCGACATGCCCATGTCATCGGTATTGAGCAGGCTGAGAAAGTACAGAACCATGAACCAGAGCAGGTAACGCCAGATATTGCTGCGCAGGCGTTCCGAGGGAATCTGGTGCAGTGCCAGTTGCAACATCAGGATTACCGCCAGCGAAGCACCGAGCAGTTTGCTGCCGGACAGTGAACTGTCCTTGAAGAAACCTTCGAACGGCATCAGCGTCGCGATCCCGAGCAGGCCCCAGGTTGGCTTGCGATACAGCACCGCTAAGCCCACCAGGCCCAGCACCGCTCCCGGCGCCAGATACGGATAAGGGCTGGCCAGCAAAGCAATGCAGACCAGACCGAGCAAACTGACGATCGAGAGCGGGAAAATCATGCGCGTGCCTCCCGTGCCGTGCGGATGTACAGCTGCGACCAGCGTTCGGCGAGAGCCTTGAGGTCGTAGCGATCCTGTTGCGTGCGTTTTGCGTTGTCGCGCAGCTGCCGGGCCAGCTTCGGTTCAGTCAACAGCGTGTCGAGTTGACGGGCGAGGGCGCTGCTGTCGGCGGGTTCGGCGAGCAGGCCGTTGTGCCGATGCTCGAGCACATCGGGAATCCCGCCCACGCCGAAGGCGACCACCGGCACACCGGCCTGCATCGCCTCGAGCAAAATCATCGGCGTGCCTTCGGTGCGCGAACTGATCACCAGCGCATCGAGCCGCTGCCACCACGGTTGCATGACGGTCTGGTAGCCCGGCAGGCGAATCCGCTGCTGCAAACCGGCGTTATCAATACGTGCCTGCAACGCCTCGCGCTCCGGGCCATCGCCGAGCATCACCGCATCCAGTTGCGGATGCTGATGACACAGCGGGATCAGCGCATCGAGAAACAGATCCGGGCCTTTCTCACTGCTCAAACGCCCGACATAACCGGCGAGCCAGCGCAGCCGATCAGCGTCATGAATCATCTGCCCATGGGCGGCGGGCAAGCCGTTGGGGATCACCTGCAACTTCTCCGCCCGTACGCTGGCCTGACGGTGCAGCACAGCGATGCTTTCCGCCACGCAGACCACCCGATCCACCGATGCGGTGCGGCACAGTTGCAGACTGAGCCAGGTGTAGAACTTCTGCTTGCGACTGCGCGGGGTGAAGCCGTGCTGGGTGATCACCAGCGGCAGGCGCAACAGGGTTGCGCCGACCCAGCCGAACAACAGCCCTTTGAAATTGTGCGTATTGATCAGCGGCCGTTCGCTTTGCCGCTGGCGCAAGTGCCGCAACAATTCCCCTAGCCCGGCGCAACCCCAGCAGTCCACTCCGGCCTGAGCAAAGCGTGTGATCAGTTCTGGCGGCGCGTCGAGAAACAGCACCTGATGCTGTCCCGGCGTCGCCAGACAATGATCCAGCAACATCCGCTCGGCCCCGTAGAAACCGCCGCTGCTGAGCAAATGAATGATCGGCAGCGCGGCGTTCGGGGAAGGTCCGGTGTTCAATTGCGCACCCAGTGCAGGAAGCTTGGCACCGTCCAGTTCTTGTGCGGATTGTTCGGCAGCGCGTTCTGGTCGTTGATCACCAACAGCACCGGTACGCCCAGCTCGTGGCTGATTTGCGCCGGGTGTTTGAAGCGGTGATCGAAGAACTCACGCACGTAGACCAGGGCAATCGCCAACAGCAAGCCGGTGAACAATCCGAACGGAATGATCAGGCCGGGTTTCGGGAACGCTGCTTCGGTCGGTTCGAACGGCGGGCTGAGCACCCGGGCGTTGGACAGATCGTCGTTGAGCGCGCCAGTGGTGCTGCTTTCGGCAAACCGTTGGGCGTAGGTTGAGAACGCGGCGTGCAGCGCATCGATTTCGGTGTCCATCTGCCGCAGCTTGCTTTGGGTCTGCTGCAACTCGTGGATGCGGTGCTTGAACTCGGCGATGCGCGCGGTTTTCTGATCGATCACCTGCTGGACCACGGCCAGATCGTTGGTGCGTTCCTGAATGCGGTTGCTCACCACTTTGAGGAATTGCTGACGGGTGCGGGCGATCTGCTCGCGGGTCAGCAGCATCGGTTCACTGCCGGGCTGGAACACCGCCAGATCGTTCATGTAGCGGCTGACCTGAGTGGTCAGTTGCTCGCCCATCTGTTTGATTTCCCGGTCTTCGAACGCCACGTTGTCGACGGTGGTGGTGAAGGTGTAGGGGAAGGTGTAGTCGTTGAGCTTGTTATTGGTGGCGGCGGTCAGTGCGGTTTTCAGGTATTCCAGCCAGCGCTGGCTCTGCAACAAGCGATCCTGATACAGGTTCAGGGCCTGTTCTTCGGTGTTGATCGCGTTGAGGCGGAAAGTGATTTCTTCCTTCGGATCGGACGAGCCAACACTTTCCAGCAGCGCTTGGCGGTTGCCTTCGAGGCCATCGAGACGTACCTGATACAGATGCTTCTTCGTCTCGTAGAAGGATTGCGGCAAGTCAATCGACTGCAGTGCCTGACGGCTGAACAGGTAGTTCTGCAGCAGCGCAGCAACGAACGTCGTGCCCTGGTGCGGATCCGGGAAGCTGTAGATGATCGAGATCACGTTGGAGCCCGGCAGGGTCTCGATTTTCAGCTTGTCGATGGCCTCTTGCGTCAGCGCATCAAGTGCAGTGTCACGCACTGGATCGGTTTCCAGCCCGAGCATGTTGCGTACCGGGTTGATCACGTACTGGCGCAGCGGCGAACTGACGTAGCGCTTGAACGGCTCGCTCACCAGTCTGTTGAAGACGCCCGGCGAAGGCGTGTATTCACCCTTGTCGCGCAGTTCGCTGATGGTCTGACGAATCAGCGCCGGCGAACGAAGGATGTTGGTTTCGGTTTCCATGTCTGCCAGCGACGGCGGGATGAACGTGGCGTTGTCCACCGTGAGCGACGTGGTGGCGTCACCCTGGGAGAGTTTTTTCGACTGCACGATCACCTGCGCGGTGATATCGAAGCTCTGTTTGAGCACCAGCGGCAACAGCAGGGCGATGACTGCAAAGATCAGGAAGACCCGTTTCACCAGACGCTTGTTGGCGAAGAAGATCCTGAAGAACTCATGCAGGTAGTTTTCCTTTGGGTTCATGGTCGGTCACCTGAGAGTCAGTTGTTGTTGCTGTCTTTGTTGTCGACGCGGTAGCCGAAGCTGAAACCGACGCCCTGGAACAACACCACGTCAGCCAGTTGTCGGGCCAGTTCACCGGCGCTGGCCAGTTTGGTTTTCGGCACGTACAGCATGTCGTCCGGTTGCAGATACGCGATCTGCGAGGCATCGCCGGACAGGGCTTTCTCGACGTCATAACGCACCGCCTGCACCTGATTGCCGTTGCGGCGCATGATCACCACCGAATCCAGCCGTGCCTTGACGTTGGTGCCACGCGCCAGGGTCAACGCTTCGAGCACCGAGACCGGCCGACGGATCGGGTAGGAACCCGGCTGGCCGACTTCACCCAGCACATAGATCTCGTTGCCGGCCGTGGATTTCAGCAGCACGTCCACGGTCATGCGGCCCGGCAGTTGCGCGTACTTCTTGTTGAGGAAGGTTTCCAGTTGATTGACGGTCATGCCTTGCAGCGGCACCGCGCCGATTTCCGGGAAACTCGCGTAACCGTCGGTGCCGACGGTGATCTCGCGGCTCATGCCAGTGGCCGGGTGATTCAGCGCGCTTTTCAGGTTCTGCTCATTGGTCAGCGGGCTGATGATCTGCACGGTCAGCTGATTGCGGTTGGGCTGGAACAGTTGTTTACGCTGGTAGGCGCGCTGGATTTCCTCGCGGGCCTGATCGCTGGTCAGCCCGGCGATTTTCACCGAAGTGTTGGCGCCCGGCAGTTCAATGGTGCCGTCCGGCAGCACCAGTTGATTGCCGTTGAGCTGGCTGGCGGCGGTGAAGTTCAGGCCGATCTGGTCACCCGACTGCACGCGGTAAGCGTCCGAGCCGCTGGTGCTGATATGGAAGATCACGTCCAGCACATCCTGCGGGCGCAGGGTCTGCTCGATCTTCGGCATATCGGTGGCCTGGGCGTTGGCCGGGGTGGCGGTGAGAATATTCACCGGCATGTTCTGGGTTTCGGAGTTGCTTGAGCAGCCTGCAAGCGGCAGCATCAGCAGCACAAGAATCTTGGCGTTCATGGCGTCATCCCTCGCGTTCGCTTACAGGTTTTTGTAAAGCCATTTCGGCATGTAGTACTTGCGCCGGTTGAACACGCTGCCGACTACTTTTGCCCCGGCCTGGGTCAGGCGTTGCACAGCGGCCTGGGCGACTTCCCAGCGGGTGTCTTCGGCACGCACGACAAACACCACGCCATCGACCTGGGTGCTGATGACCAGCGTGTCGGCGGCGGAATACACCGCGTCGCCATCGATCACCACGAAGCGGTACTGACTGCCCAACTGATCGAGCAACGGGCTCAGGCGCTCGGCGGTCAGGTGCTCCATGGTGCGGATCGGCCGGCCGTTGGGCAGCACGTGAAACGGCAGGCTTGAGACCTGCACCACGCAGTCCTGCAACAGCGGCGGGTTGTCCGGGTTGAACAGCAGATCGCGCAGGCCGCGTTCCTTGCTCAGGTTCAACTGCTGGGTGAGGTTGTTCGCCGACTGACTGGCGTCGACCAGCAGCACCTGGCCGCTGCTCATCTGTGCCAGTTGACTGGCCAGCGCCAGTGCACTGGTGGTGGTGCCAGCGCCGGGGTTGGCGGCGGTCAGGAACAGGATCCGCAGATCGAGGTCCAGCACGGTCGAGGTCAGGTTCGATTCGCTGGGGTTGGCAATGCTCAGGCTTTTGTTGGTTGAACCGTCCATTAGCTTGCTCCGTGGCCGCTGAATACTTTGAAGGGGGTTTTCAACAGAATCTTCAGATCAAGCAAAAGGCTTTGCTCGGCGATATAGCTGAGGTCCAACTCAACGCGCTGGTCGAAGTCGATGTTGCTGCGTCCGGAGATCTGCCACAGGCCGGTCATGCCGGGGTAGATCGCCAGACGCGCGAGATGGCTGTCCTTGTAGCGGTAAGCGTTGAACGAGGTCGGACGCGGGCCGACGAGGCGCATGTCACCGGTCACCACGTTGATCAGGTTGGGCAATTCATCGAGGCTGGTGCGTCGCAGAAAACTGCCGATGCGAGTGACGCGTGGATCCTTGTCGATCTTGAAATCGATGGCGTCGGCCCCGTGCTTGTTGAGGTGACGCAGCGACTCTTTCAATTCTTCGGCGTTGCTGACCATGGTGCGGAACTTGAACATGCCGAACTTGCGGCCGCGGTAGCCGGTGCGTTTCTGCACGAACATCACCGGGCCTTTGCTGGTGAATTTGATGGCCAGCGCCAAGCCCAGCAGCACAGGGGAAATCATCAGCAGAATGAGCAGCGCGCCGAAACAGGCCACCACTCGATTGGTGCGTGACAGCTGCCACGGCCGGCCACCCTCGCGCCCGGAGAACCAGCCGCGCCCCTGGCGGTGAATCGCCGCATCGAGGCGCATGCGTTGTTCCGGGTCCATGCGTTTGTCTCGAACCAGGTTTTGGATCGGCACACCTTTTTCATGTCCAGTCATACAGTCCTCCGCTGATGTTCAGCCGCGAGCGGCGCGTGGGCGATAGGCAGTGGGGTAGTAGTCGCGAAACCAGGCGATGAAGCGCCCGAGTCCCTCATCCAGCTCGATCCGGGGCTGGAACCCGGTGGCCTGGGCCAGATCTTCGGTCTCGGCACAGGTGTTGAGCACATCGCCCGGTTGCAGCGGCAACAGCTCGACAATGGCTTTTTGGCCGAGGTGTTTCTCCATCAGCGCCAGGTAGGTTTTCAGCTCGACCGGGTGGTGGCCGCCGATGTTGAACAGGCACCACGGCGCCATGCTGCTGCCCGCGTCGGGGTGTTCGCGATCCCACTCCGGGTGGTTGTGCGGCGGGTGGTCAACGAGGCGCGCGATGCTTTCGACGATGTCGTCGATGTAGGTGAAATCCCTTTGGTGCTCGCCGTAGTTGAACAGCTTCAGCGGCGTGCCATCGGTGATCGCCCGGGCGAACTGGATCGGCGACATGTCCGGCCGTCCCCACGGCCCGTACACGGTGAAAAAGCGCAGGCCGGTGCAGGGAATGCCGAACAGATGGCTGTAGCTGTGGGCCATCAACTCGTTGGCTTTCTTGGTCGCGGCGTACAGCGACAGCGGGTGATTGACGCCGTCCTTCACCGAGTACGGCGTGTGCTGATTGGCGCCATACACCGAGCTCGACGAGGCGTAGATCAAATGCTCGACCGGATGATGCCGGCAGCTCTCCAGTATGTTCAGGAAACCCGCGAGGTTGCTGTCCATATAGGCCCGTGGATTTTCCAGCGAGTAGCGCACCCCGGCCTGCGCCGCGAGGTGGATCACCGCTTGCGGGCGTTCACGAACAAACAGCGCTTCGATGGCCCCTGCATCGGCCAGGTCAACCGAGGCGAGCTGGAAATCGCCGACCTGCGCGCGCACCCACTGCACGCGGTCGTGCTTGAGTTGCGGATCGTAGTAGGCGTTGAAATTATCCAGACCGACCACCGCATGGCCGTCGCGCATCAGCCGCAACACGCAATGAGCGCCAATGAAACCGGCCGCACCGGTGACCAGGATTTTCATGACCGCAGCCCTTCAGGGGCGATGTGGCGCAGGCCGATGCCGCTGTAATGCAGGCCGGCGGCGGCCAGGTGTTCCGGGTTGTAGAGGTTGCGGCCGTCGATCACCACCCGCGAGCGCAGTTTGCTCGCGAGAAACTCGAAATCGACTACGCGGAAGTTTTTCCACTCGGTGCAGATCACCAGCGCATCAGCGTCTTCGAGGGTGTCGTCACGGGTGGCGCACAGGTGCAAATCATCGCGGTAGCCGTAGATACGCCGGCACTCGGACATGGCTTCCGGATCGTAAGCCTGGACGCTGGCGCCTTCGGCCCACAGCGCATCCATCAGATAGCGGCTGGGCGCTTCGCGCATGTCATCGGTGTTCGGTTTGAACGCCAGGCCCCAGACAGCAATGGATTTACCGGCCAGCCCTTGGGGGAATTGCGCTTTCAATTTGCTGAACAGGATGTGCCGTTGAACGTCGTTGACATCGGTGACGCTGCGCAGCAGTTTCAGCGGCATGCCGTTGTGTTCGGCGGTGTGCAGCAGGGCGCGCAAGTCTTTGGGAAAGCACGAGCCACCGAAGCCGCAGCCCGGATAGATGAAGTGGTAACCGATGCGCGGGTCGGAACCGATGCCTTTGCGCACCGCTTCGATGTCGGCACCGAGCAATTCGGTGAGATTGGCCAGTTCGTTCATGAAGCTGATGCGCGTGGCGAGCATCGCGTTGGCCGCGTACTTGGTCAGCTCGGCGCTGCGGTTGTCCATGAACATCAGTTTTTCGTGATTGCGGCAGAACGGCGCGTACAGCTCGCTCATCTGCTCGCGGGCCTCGTCATCGCGGGTGCCGACAATGATCCGGTCCGGGCGCATGCAGTCGGCGAGGGCGCTGCCTTCCTTGAGGAATTCGGGGTTGGAGACCACGCGTACTTTCAGGTCGGTCTTGCCGCGGCGCAGCAGCTCGCTGTTGGCGCTGGCCAACACTTGATCCGCAGTGCCGACCGGCACCGTCGACTTGATGATCAGGGTGCGATCAGCCTCCATGTGTGAAGCGATTTGGCGGGCGACGTTGAGGACGTGACTGAGGTCGGCGGAACCGTCCTCATCGGCCGGGGTGCCGACCGCGATGAAGATCAGCTCGGCATGCTCGACGGCATCGCTGGCCTGGGTGCTGAACAGCAAGCGCCCGGCCTTGATGTTTTCTTCAAGTGTACCGGACAGTCCCGGTTCGCTGATCGGCGGCACGGCTTGTTGCAGTTGTTTAATCTTCTTCGGGTCAATATCTACACATAAAACCCGATGACCGACATCTGCAAGTGCAGCGGCTTGTATAAGTCCAACATAGCCCGTGCCAAATACGCTCACGTCCATCTGCGCACCCTCGATAAAGCAAAAAGATAAGTTCGAAACGAGACTGTCAAAAGGGGTATAGCGCAGGGTGGGGAAAGCGTGTCAGCAAAATGACATGTTGCACCTGTATAACACTGGAAATTTCCAAGGCGATTGGCCATCAAGTGCTTGCTATTGCTGCATTTGTCGCGTCCTTGACGCTTTTTTCACATTCGGAAGAAAGCGATAAACGGTCGAAAGCCGCGAAATTAGAGGCTTGTAGCTTCTGGAGTGTGTCAGATTTGAGTCAACGTTTTTTTGACGCTTTGTGTAAAAGTCTTCCATTTCTTGCGCTTTGATGGCCGGGTGCTAGTGTCAGATTCTGACCGACAAACTATTGACCCGATGCCGTTTTTCGCGTCCCGGAATGGCCATGTTTCGATACCTGAAAGAACTGCTTTTAATTATTTATCTGCTGCTTTATTCCGAATATTACATAGAGCGGTTAAATGCTATCGGCCTCGGTCTGGCTGTACTTCTTTTTGGCGCGATGTTTTTGGCGCTAACTTTAGCGTTATATCTAACGGCGTATATACGACAGTCACTCATTCGACATGTGTTCGCATTGGCGATGTTTGTCTCGGCGGTATTTTTTGATGTCTATACCCGGGTCACTGCGGATTACCTGAACTACAGCAGCTTCGTTTCGCTGGTGTATTCCGGCGGCTTCATTCAGGAAGCGGCGTACCAGTATCGCGATGCGATCGTCCACGGTGCGCTCAGTGGATTGCTGTTGTTGTTCGGCATCGGTCTGAAACCTCGCCATACACTGCGAGTGCCGAACGCATTACGCGTGGCGGCGCCACTGTGTGGGGTGCTGCTGCTCAGCGCGGTGCTGTTTTTACGGGCGGGTGAGGGCGCCCGGGGCTTGCCGATCATGTACACGCCGCTGGCGTATCTGAACCTGTTTGCCTATGAAGCGCTGCACAACACGGTTGGCCCGCGTGAGCCGGTAACGTTGGCGCGCAACTCGCCAGCGGTAACTCACGACATTGTGTTGATCATCGACGAGAGCATTTCCGGCAATTACCTCGACATCAACACGCCGTTCGGCGTGCACAGCAACCTCAAGCAGGCGCACGCGGGTGTCGACATCTTCAATTATGGCTACGCCGCGTCCATCGCCAATTGCAGCGCCGACACCAACATCACCCTGCGCTACGGCGGCACCCGCGCCGACTACATGCGCATCAACAGTACGCTCCCGTCGATCTGGCAATACGCGAAAAAGGCCGGGCTGCGCACGGTGTACATCGATGCCCAGCGCACCGGCGGCAACCTGCAGAATCTGATGAACGACACCGAGAAAAAGGACATCGACGAGTTTGTTCAATTCGACCAGACCAGCGTGCGTGACCGCGACATGGCCGCAGCGGCGAAGTTGATCGAACTGCTCAACGACGATAAACCCGAGCTGATCCTGATCAACAAGGTCGGCGCGCATTTTCCGGTACACGACAAATACCCGGATGCCTTCATGGCGTACCGCCCGACCTTGCCACGCGGCCAATTCACTGAAGTCGCGGATACCGGTGAGCGCAAGGGTTTCAATGGTCAGCCGGATGACTGGGTGCTGTACCGCAACGCCTACAAGAACACCGTGTTATGGAACGTCGGGGAGTTTTTTGCGCGGGTGTTTGCCCAGGGCAATCTGAACAATGCTTTGCTGATCTACACCTCTGATCACGGTCAGGATCTGCATGAGCGCGGCAATCCCGGGCTCAACACCCACTGCGGTGGCGATCCGGTTGAGGAGGAGGGGTTGGTGCCATTGGTGGTGATTCAGGGCAGCGCGATGAAAACGCTGGACTGGCAGGCGCAGCTGTCGACAAACAAGGATCGCTCCAGCCACTACAACATCTTCCCGACCCTGCTGCAGTTGATGGGTTACGACCTGACGGGCATCGAGGCGGTGTACGGCAAACCGTTGACGGTGCCGACGGCGGATGAGTTCACCTTCAATTACCGCTTCAATGCGCGGCTGGGGGCCAAGCCTGAGTGGAAGCATATTGATCTGGGCAGCATTGTCACGCCGGGGGAGGCGCCAACCAGTGTGGCGGCTGGGCAGTAGATTTTTATGGGCAGGACTGGCCCATCGCTGGCAAGCCAGCTCCCACAGTGTTTGAAGGTGAACTCAGGTATCTGTGAACAACCTCAATCCCTGTGGGAGCTGGCTTGCCAGCGATGAGGCCGTTTGATTCAACGCCAGGTTCTGGTCTGTCATCGGCATCCGCTATCCTTGTCCCACACTGACCGATCAGGTGGCGGCATGCTCCAGGTTGAAAACGTCTGCAAAAGTTATCTCACTCCGCAAGGCCCCTTGCCCGTGTTGCAAGGCGTCGACCTGACACTCGAACCCGGCAGCAGCCTGGCGCTGATGGGCGAATCCGGCAGTGGCAAAAGCACCTTGCTGCACCTGATCGCCGGCCTCGACAAGGTCGACAGCGGCAGCATTCGCAGCGGCGAGCATCGGCTCGAAAGCATGAACGAGGCGCAACTGGCGAACTGGCGCCGCACGGAAATCGGTCTGGTGTTCCAGCAGTTCAATCTGATTGGCAGTTTGCGCGTCGAGGATAATCTGGCGTTTCAGGCGCGTTTGGCCGGGCGTCATGAACCGCGCTGGCAGGCGCATCTGGTACAGCGTCTGGGCCTGGCTGATCTGCTCAAGCGCTACCCCGAGCAATTGTCGGGCGGTCAGCAGCAACGCGTCGCGCTGGGTCGGGCGCTGGCCTCGCAACCGAAACTGCTGTTGGCCGACGAACCCACCGGCAGCCTTGATGAAGCGACCAGTGATGAAGTGCTGCGCTTGTTGCTCGAACTGCTCGACGATACGCCGACAACCTTGCTGATGGTCACCCACAGTCCGCGAGTGGCCGCGCGACTGGCACAGCGGGTGGTGCTCTCCAACGGGCGGCTGACGTGATTGTCTTCAGGCAAACCCTGCGTGCGCTACTCAGCCATTGGCGGCGGCATCCGGTGCAGTTTTTCAGCGTGTTGACCGGGTTGTGGCTGGCCACCAGCCTGTTGACCGGGGTCGAAGCGTTGAACAGTCAGGCCCGTGACAGCTACGCCCGGGCCAGCCAGATGATTGGCGGCGAACCGCAGGCCAGCCTCAGTACGCCGAACGGTGCGACGTTCCCGCAGCAATGGTTCATCGATCTGCGTCGCCAGGGCTGGCCGGTGTCGCCCCTGTTGCAGGGCCGTTTGATACTCAAGGATCACGACAATCAGCGCCTGCAACTGATGGGCATCGAACCGGTGTCGTTGCCGGCCGATTCGGCGGTGGCGGGGCAGGCGATGCCGATCGAGCGGGTGGTCGAATTTTTCACGCCACCGGGCAGTACGTGGATTTCCCCGGAAACCCTGCAGGCCCTAAACCTGCACGAAGGCGCCACCCCGCAAACGTTGAATGGCCAGAAACTGCCGCCGCTGCTGGCGCAAAAGGACATGGCACCGGGCGTGTTGCTGGTCGACATCGGCGTCGCACAAACCCTGCTCGAACAACCCGGACAACTGTCACGCCTGTTGCTGCCCAAGGATTTTCACGGTGAGTTGCCGGCCACGTTCAAAGGCCAGTTGCAGCTCAGAAGCAGTGGCGAGGAAAACAATCTGGCGCGCCTGACCGAGAGCTTTCATCTCAACCTGGATGCCTTGGGGTTTCTCTCGTTCGTGGTCGGTTTGTTCATTGTCCATGCGGCCATCGGCCTCGCCCTCGAACAACGACGCGGGCTGCTGCGCACACTGCGTGCCTGTGGTGTCAGTGCGCGCATGTTGAACGGCTGTCTTGTTGTTGAGCTGGGCGTGTTGGCGCTGATCGGTGGCGTCTTTGGTGTGATCAGCGGGTACTGGCTGGCCAGTGTGCTGCTGCCGGATGTCGCCGCCAGCCTGCGCGGTCTGTACGGCGCGGAAGTGGCGGGGCAGTTGCGGCTGAGTCCTTGGTGGTGGTTCAGCGGGATCGGCTTGAGCCTGCTCGGCGCCTTGCTCGCCGGAGCCAACAGTTTGCTGCGGGCGGCGCGTCTGCCGTTGCTGGCGGTGGCGGATCCACAAGCCTGGCATCAGCAATATGCGCGCTGGTTGCGGCGTCAGGGCTGGCTGGCCGCTGGGTTGGGCGTTACTGCGCTGGCGGCGTTGATCTGGGGCGACAGCCTGGCCAGCGGATTTGTGCTGATGGCCGGGCTGCTGCTCGGCGCCGCGCTGGCCTTGCCGGTGCTGCTCAGCGGCGTACTCAATCAAATGCTCGGGCGCAGTCGCTCGGTGCTCGGCCAGTGGTTTCTCGCCGACTGCCGTCAGCAATTACCGGCATTGAGTCTGGCGCTGATGGCATTGCTGTTGGCGCTCGCTGCGAATATCGGCGCTGGCAGCATGACCGCCGGTTTTCGCCAGACCTTCAACGACTGGCTCGAACAACGCCTCAGCGCCGAGCTCTACATCAACCCGAGCAACCCGGCGCAGGCCCGCGAGATGTACAGCTGGCTCAAACAGCAGCCGCAGGCGACAGCGGTGCTGCCCAACTGGCAGGTAGCGGTGACGCTGCAAGGCTGGCCGGCGGAAGTCTTCGGGATCATCGACCACGCGCATTATCGTCAGCACTGGCCTTTGCTTGAAGTCAGTGGCGGTGATCCGTGGGCGCATCTGGCAACCGACGATGCGGTGATGCTCAGCGAGCAACTCGCGCGACGACTCAAGGTGCACGCGGGCGATCGACTGACGATTCCGGCACCGAACGGTCCATGGATGCCACGCATCGTCGGTATCTACGCCGACTACGGCAATCCCAAAGGCCATTTGCTGGTCAACATCAATCACCTGCTGCGCGGTTGGCCACAGTTGACGCCGAATCGTTTCAATCTGCGCATCGACCCGCAAAACATCCCGGCGTTTTTATCTGCATTACAGGCACGCTTTGCCCTCGATGACAGCCGCATCGTCGATCAGGCGCGACTCAAGGGCTGGTCGGTTCAAGTGTTCGAGCGCACCTTCGCGGCCACCGCCGCGCTGAACAGCCTGACCCTCGCCGTGGCAGGCGTGGCGCTGTTTATCAGCCTGTTGACGCAAAGTCAGAGCCGTCTCGGCCAGCTCGCGCCGCTGTGGGCGCTGGGCGTGACCCGACGCCAACTGATGCTGCTCAATCTCGGTCAGACCTGGTTGCTGGCGGTGCTGACGCTGGTGTTGGCGTTGCCGTTGGGGATCGCGCTGGCGTGGTGCCTGGATGCGGTGATCAACGTGCAGGCGTTTGGCTGGCGCCTGCCGCTGCGGGTGTTTCCTTGGCAATTGCTGCAACTGTTGGGGCTGGCATTGCTCGCGACATTGCTGGCGTCGGCGTGGCCGTTGTATTCGCTGTACCGCACGCAACCGGCGGACCTGCTGAGGACGTTTGCCCATGAGGATTAACGCGGTTGCACTGATGATCATGCTGCTACTCGATGGCTGCGATCAAACGGCGCCCGAGCAAAAGGGCTTTGCCGGGATGGGCGATCAGGCGTCAGCGTTTACCCCGGTAGTGCCGGGGCGGGTGTTCAGCTTTCCGGCGGACCACAGCGCCCACGAGGGTTTTCGCATTGAGTGGTGGTACGTCACCGCCAATCTCAAGGATCAGCAGGGCAAGGAATTCGGCGTGCAATGGACGTTATTCCGCAGTGCCCTCAAACCCGTCGCGGAACAGGCCGGGTGGGGTAATCAGACGATTTGGCTGGGGCATGCGGCGGTGACTTCGGCGACTGAGCACCATGCCGCCGAGCGTTACGCCCGGGGCGGTGTCGGTCAGGCTGGTGTGCGCCTGACTCCGTTCGAGGCGTGGATCGATGATTGGCAGTTTGTCAGTCACTCCCAGGATCCGTTGAGCGATATGCAACTCAGCGCCAAGGACAAATCCTTCAGCTATCAACTGCACCTCACCGCCAGTCGTCCGCTGGTGCTGCAAGGTGACCAGGGTTTCAGCCAGAAATCCGAACAAGGGCAGGCGTCGTACTACTACAGCCAACCGTTTTTTCAGGCCAGCGGCACGCTGCAGATTGACGGCCAGGCTTACACCGTCAGCGGCCCGGCCTGGCTCGACCGCGAATGGAGCAGCCAACCGCTGACCGCCAACCAGACCGGCTGGGACTGGTTTTCCCTGCACCTGGACAGCGGCGCACACGTCATGCTGTACCGCATGCGCCAGAAGGACGGTGCGCCGTATCTGACTGGTACCTGGATCGACGCTGACGGCCAGACGCAAACCCTGCACAGCGAGCAGATCAAACTCACGCCAGAAGACACCGCGACCGTCGCCGGTCGCGCAATGCCCGTGCATTGGTCGATCAGTATCCCGGACAAACACCTCGACATCCGCCTCTCGGCGCTCAACCCCAATGCGTGGATGAACCTGCGCATTCCCTACTGGGAAGGCCCGGTCAATATCAGTGGCAGCCACACCGGCAACGGCTACCTGGAAATGACCGGCTATTAAAGCCTCCTACACGGATCTGGGTTGAACTCCATTTGTTCGCTGAACCTCTACACAGAAATACCTGTCGAGGATTGGCCATGAGCGACGATCTGCAACCCCCTGACATGAACACCTGGCAGCGTCTGTTTGACGATGAAACCCTGTGGCAGCAGTCTCCCGACGCTCATTATTTCGACCTGCAACGCATCGCCGACGACTTGCTCGGTCAGGGCGCCATCGACCTTGAACAATGGCAGATTCTGCGCGCCAAAGCCGACGACGAGCACAAGGATTCTCCCGCCGCCAACGTCGCCCGCGAACTGGACGACCCTGAAGCATGAGGACCACACCATGAAACCCGTCTCGCAAAACGAACATCCTGACGAACCCCGGCCACCGGGGGAAACCGAACGCGACAACGATGCCCTGCGCCCCACCGATCCCAAGCAACGGCAGAAAAGCGGTAAAGGCACTGCAAGCGGCGAATCCACTGCACAAGAAACCGCTGCCGCAGAAACCGCAGCCGCAGAAACCAAAGCCAAGCCCTGAACAGCGTCTATGCTCAGTGGCACGCCCGCCGCCGGAGACGATTGCAGCGGCGGGTGCTGCCATTCATCACAGGGAAAGGATTGCTTATGAAGCTCCACGCACTGGCCAAGGCCATCACTCTTGCAACCGTACTGTCCGCCACCAGCTTCGGAGCGTTCGCCGCCGATATTCCGCTGTCCGCCACTGTTGAAGCGGATGTGGTCACCACCAAAGTGCTGGCGGTCGATGCAGCCAATCACCAGGTCGTACTCGAAGGCGCCGAAGGGCGTCAGGTCCACGTTCAACTGAGCGACAAGGCGAAAAACCTGGCCAATCTGAAGGTCGGCGATCAGGTCAAAATCGAAGTTCAGCGTTCCGTCGCTGCGTACCTTGATACCGATGTGGATAAAGGTCTGCCTGGCACTGTCGAGCGTAGCGGTGAACTGCGCAACGCTCCGGGCAGCGATAATCCCGGCGGCGAAGCTTACCGTCAGGTTCAGGTGGAATTGGAAATCACCAAAATTGACCTGAAGACCCATCAGGTAACTCTGAAAGACCCCGCAGGCCAGTCGAAAACCCTCGACGTGAAGAAGCCTGAAATTCAAGCCAAACTCAAAGATTTGAAAATCGGACAGAGCGTCGTAGTGACGTATACCGATGTATTAAAAGTGACCAGTCAACACGAAAGTTGAGTCTTGGCTCTACAGATTGACTGCTCTTGTACAGTTAATGTATGAGAGTAGTCATACTATCAGTTCGGTTTGCATTTTTTGAAAGTTTCACGAAAGCCTTCGTCGATAAATATCTATTAACGTTTTCGTACATAATTTTTACATTTAAGAAGGGCGACATATCCGCCAACTTCTATTAAAATCCCTCCCGTTCGCCCAGTGTCAGGGCTCTTTACCGGTGCATGGATTGCCAGGCCATTACACTGGGCGAACACCTCCAGTGGAGTGTATGTATACAATTTCAGATAAAAAAAGGGCGACTTTAAAGTCGCCATTTTTTTGTGCCTGCGAATTATATCGATCCTTGAATTCCCGGTTTTTCCTGCTGCCCCCGGAAACGTTTGATCGTCGCCTGGTACATTTTCGTCCGACGGTGATTTTCTCCGTAGGTACCTGCAGCAGCGACGGTTCCTGCCTGAATGTGGTCGAGGTAGCGGAAAATCTTGCGCGGCGACAAAAACTTGGTGCCGTAGCCCAGAGCCACCATCCGGTCCTGCAACGTATAGCCGGGCACCCGGTCATCCATGCAGAAGTGCAATCCTCGGGACTTCATCAAGCGCGCATTCCACAAGGTACAGAAACTTTTCAGGTGAGTTTCTTTATAAGGTCTCGGCGGTTTCGACTTCAAACCCAGACGGACTTTGATATGGCGAACATAATGCTTGCAAAAGCGCGAAGTTAAACGCCAGGTATCCCGCACCACACCGCGATTGAGTTGTTCGACACAACCGACTGCCGCCATATCTGCACTTTTCGTGCATTCGCGCATCATCATCGAAAACACTTCTTTGTCGTAGACAAAGGTATCGGTGTGCAGCAAAAACAGATAATCGGTTTCAACTTTTTCCAGTGCCAGATCCAGGGCTTTGCCATGGGCAATATGCCCGGCTTCTTTGCATGGCGAAGGGCGCTCGATCAAATTGATCCAGTCCAGCGAACGCAAGTAATCCAGACTTGCATCGGCCGAATCGTTGTCCACCACCCACACCGGAATGCGCTGTTCCTTGACGTGCTGGTGCAACAACTCCAGGCACATCCGCGTGATGTCCGGGGTTTTGTAATTGACCAGTACCAGACTGAAATTCGACGGCTGTTCGGCTGGTAAATCAAACGTTTTCATATCAGAAGGACTCATCCGCGGTTCACTGGCAACAGGGGTTTCATGGGCCGGGATGGTAGCGATGCAACCTTAGGCGAACCTTAATTTGCAGGTTCGGCAGTGGTAGGGAATGTGTCGAAGTAAGACTGAAAAATACTCGCAGTTATTGCTTGGCGTCGGGGCGTTACAGGCTAAAATGCGCGCCCCTTTCACGCCTCAAGGAAGAAACGGCGAGCGCCGTTGTGTCACGGATGAAACCACTTTCCCTCTACCACCCGGCCTTGTACTGGCTGCGCGTGCGGCAAAAAAGACTGTTCCGCCAAATCGCCTGGCACTGCTCGCGCAAACGCTACGCAAGGCCTGTCGCCGCAGCTGAACGTCTGCCATTCCGTTACCTCAAACACACCTCGAAACTGATCCGCAAACTCGGCGACTCCGACCTCGCCCTGCAACACAACAAAGTCATCAACTTGAAACTCGCAGTCGCGGCCATCGATGGCGTCACCATCGCCCCCGGTGAGTATTTCTCCTTCTGCCGCCTCGTCGGTCAACCGACGCGCAAACGCGGATACGTCGAAGGTATGGAACTGTCCTTCGGCGAAGCCCGAACCGGCGTGGGCGGCGGCATCTGCCAACTGAGTAACCTGATTCACTGGATGGCCATTCACTCGCCGCTGGTGGTGGTTGAACGCTCCAATCACAGCTTTGATCCGTTCCCCGATGAGGGCCGGGTATTACCGTTCGGCTCCGGCGCAGCGATTTTTTATAACTACATCGACCTGGTGCTGCACAACCCTACGGACCGGCACTTTCAGTTGAAGCTGAATGTTGGGGAGACGCAGCTCGAAGGCGAGTTGTTGTGCGATCAAGTGCGCGCGTATCGCTATCACGTATTCCAGGAGGCGCACCGCTTTGTACGCGAAGCAGGACGGGTATTCCGCGAGAACGAAATCTGGCGAGAAGTGCGAAACAAGGGGCAGGTGGGCGAGTTGGTGACGCGGGAGCGGCTTTATCGCAATCGCGTGGTGGTCAAGTATGAAGTGGCAGACGAGTTGATCGGGTAGGGCGCGCCTGAATGTTTTCTGGACATGCGCGCCAGAGGTGATCAGTTTCTGAAATACAGCTCGTCCAGTTGGCGTCTGCGGATCGACAGATACTCATCCCAAACTTTGGAGAAGTCCTCGTCCCGAGTCAGCGGGAAGGTCAGATAAATGTGCATGCCCACCACGCTGATGTATTGCCGTTCACGCTTGAACGCCGGCTGCTCGTAATGCGAGATGCTCTCGTCGTAGGCGTGATGGTAGTGATGGATGCTCGCTCGATGGGGCGCGATCATGCCCCGCGCAAAGTCGATCACCCAGCAATAATTAATCGCTGCACTCAAGTAGCCGTACAAACCGTCGCTCGAGAGCCGAATGCACGAACTGGCCTGAGTACCGTCCTCATCGTTGACCAGAATGATCTGGTCAGCGAAGTACTCAATAGTCCTGCCGTCCGGCCCTTGCAGAAACAAGCCCCAGCCTTCAGCCCCCATGCGGAACTCGCCCCGGTTTTCAAAAGTGGCGGTCCAGCCGTTGGCGAGGGTGATCGGATGTTTATTCATGGGGGTTTCCAAGTCTTCGGGTTAGAGCGTTTCGATCCGCGCTTTCATGGTGATCTAAAGCATGTTGGAAAGTGCCCGTCACTGGCGAGCGTCCTGCGGTGGCTGAGTGAATACCATGCTGCCTGCGAATGTACTTATGAAGCAACGCCGCGATCTGATCCGGGCTTCAGGATCAATCGTTGGTCTTCCTCTCGGTTGCGGCAGCGCTCGGCAAAATCTGACGCGGCGGATGGATCGTTCAGGAGCAACTCGTACGACTCGCTGCTGATTTCGTAGTACTCCTCGTAATCCACCAAACGGTTGCTCACCGGGATCGAAAGGTAGGGTGTACCGGTAGTGATTTCGATACCGAGGGTGAAGCGTTCGGTCCGGTTGATGAACGTATCATTGAATTTCAATCTTCACCTCGCAGGCGCTCGCTGGAGTCATGAGGGGTCAGGTGGTCGGGGTTTAAAGGCTCATGTCTGCTTCGATGCGTTCTTCGTAACTCGATAGTTTCTTCATGATGTTTTCGTCGGTCGAATACTTGTTCTCTAGCTGCATCAATTGCTTGTCCGTGCCCTTGCAAACTTGATTGATGGCACTGATCACCTGGCTGAGGCTGTCTGGGTCTGCCGGATCAGGTTCGGGGATTTCTCCTCTGAGAGTGTCGCAGTTGTCTCGGTTTTTGGTGAAGCTGGATACGTCGGGTGGGAGTGGATGGGTGGTATGGGTTGCTTGAGAAACAGCGAAGACGCTCGATTCGGGCTGGAAGGCTCCATTTTAGGCATAAGCCCTAACCCTCTTGGAAAGGTATCTACTTGCAAGTGCTGGTCTTCAGCCAAAGCATTGCAGATCACGCCACGGGCGTGGTGGTTTCTAGGCGGATTACGGGCTGCTTTTACCCATGCAAGTCCAAACCAGTAGCCAACCAGCGCTGTTTCCACCAATTGATCGTCGCGACGAATCAAACAGTACTCATCGGGACATTTACCTTGGCCCTGATAAAGGGTACATCCGGAGATAGCAAGGGTTTTATGAAATTGGCAACTCCTTCCTTCTGTTTTGGCATGCAAAAAATGTTAATGCTGTAACTTATAACTTTTCCAAGGCGTGGGTTGAAATGAGTGAACTTCAAGTCCACTACCTCTCGGTTCGTTGCAATGGCTAACTGGGTGAAGTCTTTCCATTCGTATATAAGGTGATGGTACTGGGTATGCATTTCACGGTAGCTCTTCGAGTTGGCCATTGAGAGATACATTAGTCCCATACCGCCAGGTCCAATTAGCGCTCCAATCAAAAAAGCGGGGTCAATCGTTGCGAGAACAATAAAGCTGACAACGGAGATCCCGGTAAACCATTTTAAGAAAGTTAACGTCCATTCTGGGAGGTCTTTCCATTCGCAACACTCAATTCCGGATAGGGTGAAGCGATACGAGAAGTTCATTTTCTGGTGGGTCATGGATACTAGTGCGATATTCACTGTTATGAAGAACAATAAAGTCAGAATTCCGCTGAAGATGGGGGTGTCGTCCATGGTTTTATAAATTAAGAGTGAGCCTATTGTGATTGCAGTTAGACACGACCAAAACAACACATTGGCTATCAATGTGTTGTAGTTTCTTGCGCGGATCGTCCAGTCTAATAATGCTGGTTCGTCCGTATGCTGCCATTGTAATTGTGATGGTGGCACAAGTTTTTTTCTGGGGTTAGCTATTATATAGCTCATAGAGATTGTACCTGTTCTAATTTAAGACATCGACTTTCTCCGTTGTGCAAGTAGCGTCGAGTGGTAAGTTGGATTTGATAATATCAGTCGCTTCTTCTCTTTGTGAGTCAAAGAAAACATAGAGGCTTCCTAATGCTAGGTACTTGGAATTTTTTTGTGGTACGCCATACTCAAGTTCTACCATGTTTCTGTTTGTTGATATTATTAGTTTTTTTAGTTCTTTCCATTGTAAGAAATGGTGATGATACTCGGTGTGCAAGTTTTGATAGTTTTTAGAGTTTGCCATCGATAGATACATCAATCCCATGCCTCCAGGGCCTAACATTGCTCCTATCAAAAAAACTGGATCAATCGTTGCCAGAAAAATGAAAATAATCGCAGTTACACCCGCGAACCACTTAACGAAAGTTAATGTCCATTTGGCGGGGGATTTCCACTCGCAATACTCAATTCCAGACTTGGTGATGCGATAAGCAAAACTTACCCGCTGGTGGGTCATGCGCGAAATTGTAAATAATATGAAAAAAAAGAAAAATACACACGATAAGGTTCGCCATGGCTGGCTCATTCCTTCATAGACAGAATACATAATGAAAGAGCCGCCGAGCGTGATTGCAGCCATAAAAGCAAGCATGCAATTAGCCACGAATGTGTTGTAGTTTCGTGCGCGAATGGTCCACTCCAAAAACTCTGGTTCTGCAAAGTACTTCCATTGGAGTTGCGGCGGTAAATCAGGTGCTTTGTTGAAATTGAATATTGTATAAATCATTTTACTATTCCGTTAGGCACAGCTAGTTTCAAAAACGTAGTGCTTTTTTTATTTAACACAATGTCTTCCTTTAGTTCGCCGCTGAAGGCGTTGTTGGCTCGGTCGGCTTCACTTGGAGTCCTTTCGAGCGCTAGTCGAAACATATAGCCGCGTTTATCTTTGCGTTGAAGCACTCCTGGTGGGTATTTGACCTCTACCTCAAGAACGGGGCTTTCTGTCGACGAGTTGATCCACACTTGCCACAGTCGATGGGGGGCAGTGTCGGAGTATTTGAAGTCAGCCGGGTTGGATCCGATGCTTGGACCATCGGGTAATTTACCGAGTTGTTTTGGGTCGACCCAACTTCCGTTGAGAAATTGTTCGTAAAAGCGTTCTTTCGTGAACTGGAGTTCGTTCGGCGAAAGATAGTTGATTTCGACCATAGCCGGTTGCAGGGCCACGTCTTGTCTCTGCAATGTAGAAGGCAATTGAATCTGGACCCAGAAGCCCAGCCATTTTCGAGGTGTGCTGCCGCCACCGTAATACAACGCTCTACCCAAAACGCTGGGGCGCTGTAAGGTTTCTAGTAGTGCCTGCGTCTGTTTTTGATAGCCCTCGTCGCCTAACCACTCGGGTTCCGCGCCGAGACCCCAATTACAACGGTATAGCCATAGGCGCAATCCATCGCGCTTGTAGCGATTAGCGGCCATTGTGATCATCAAATAAGCGATTCCGAGAATTGCCAAAATGATTGTTACAGGACCGGACATTACCCACGCAAAGCTGAACAAAGGGCCGAGCGCCATACCAGCCAATTGGCCCGTTGCAACTAACGACATTCCGAAAGTCACACCAAACTTCGCCCACAGTAGCGCTTCTTCTTCGCCACTGGTGGCACCGTTGACGTCTTTGGAAATCTGCCAAGCCTCAAGCCCCGTCGCAATGACTCCAAAAACAGCCCATGTCATGGTACGAAATATCAGACCTTTTGAAGCCGCTGCGAACTCGCTTGCCATCGCTGCTTTGGCACTATCTCCGACAGCCGTGGCTTTTTTAGCTGCTGATAGCCAATTTTTATAGGAAGCTTGAGCCACACTCCGAGTTTTTTGGCCTAGTTCAGCCGTCATTCCTCCCGCACGGCTCCAGGCTGGCCCAACCCATAAGGCAGCAATTGCATTGGCCGCGTAGGCTGCGCTTGACCCCACTAAGCGCGCTTCATCAGCAGAAAATTGACCATCGTTTTGCGCCTGCTTAGCGGTGTTGAAAACGTTCCACACATTCAAACCAACCAGCAACGCAGGCAAAGCATTGCCCAGGTTTTGCCCCATCCAGCTTTTGGTACGCACCAAATACTCATGTGTTCCCGCAATTTTGAGCTGCGCCACTACCTCTGACTGCCCTAAGTCGCGCAACCAAACATTTATTTTTGGTAGACCTGCGCTCAGTCGAGTACTGCCGGATGCTTTCGCTACGATTTGGTTGGGGCGCGTCAAGAAGAGGGCTTTCAGTTCTTCTTCAAAAACTTGCAGGGAAATCCGCGCCGAACGCTGATCGTAAGCAGCACCCGGGCGGCCCAATACACCTTTGGCACCCGTAATCTTGTTGTTCAGGGTTGTCAGCTTCATCTGCCAGGCTTGGTATTCACGCTGGTAGGTCGGATTGAAGGAAAGTTGAGTTGCGCTGGAAATTTCAGTGGAAATCAGCACTTGCGGCACAGCGAGTGTCAGTGCGATTTCTTGTTTCATCGCTGGTAACAGCAGGGTGCTCAATCCATGCCATGCATCTTTGGCCTGGTTGTTGGCGACTTTGATCAACGTAGTCAAGGATTGCTTGGCAGCGCTGCTCATTGCTTTGTAAAGCTTGCTGTTTTTGACGACATCGAGATCCAGCACCGCCTTGATTTCTGCAACTCGGGTGGCGATGTTCGTGGCGTCGCTGGATGAGGTCGGCGTTAAAGTCGCGGCGCTGCCGTCACTTTCGCGGCCTTGTTCGTCCAGATTACCGGTAGTAGTGAAGTTGTGCGTGACCTTCTTGATCAGGGTGGCGAGTTCCGGGTTGAAGTTGAACAGTGCCATGCCGAACAGCTTGCTTGGTTGCTTGGCTTGCTTGCACAACCATTCCTGGCCTTTTTCTCCATTGGCCAGCACGGTGTAGAGCGCGTGGGCGGTTTCGAGAAGTAGGCAGGCTTGCGCTTCATCGGCGGTGTCATGAAAGACCGCTTCAGCACTGGGGCTGAGCATGTCCAGCCACTTGAGCAGGTCCTGCTCGCTGCGTTTGCAGTGCTCTTGAAGCCGTTGTGCTTCGGTAGTGGTTTTGCTCAGGTACTTCTGTACCTCGTTAAAGCGCACGTCTTCGCGCCAATAGCGCTTGGCGTTCCATTCTTCAAGGGCGGATTGCCATTTTTTCTGATCGGGTAGGTGTCCCCATTTAGCTTTAAATTTGGCTTGGGCCTTTGCAGTCGAAGGGGCTGAGCCCATCTCCACCATCGCGGCTTGATCGCCAGTCACAATGTCCTTACCGCGCTCCATTTCATCATTAGTGCCCAGAAGGCTGTAAAGATCATCGGCGTAGTCTTGGCGCTTGATCGGATCTTTGATCGAGTCCGGC
Source organism: Pseudomonas sp. NPDC087598 (assembly GCF_044743525.1). NCBI lineage: Bacteria > Pseudomonadati > Pseudomonadota > Gammaproteobacteria > Pseudomonadales > Pseudomonadaceae > Pseudomonas > Pseudomonas sp. NPDC087598. The sequence goes on from NZ_JBIUWQ010000027.1 coordinate 76,231, forward strand.
GTAAATGCGTTGGTGTCGAAGCCACACAGGTTTTGCACAGCTATCGCGCTTTGCAGTTTGTATTGATTCAGCTTTTCAAACTGCCCCTGTTCCATGAGCCTGCCAGCAAGGTTCATGGTCAAGTCATCAACCATTCCCAGCGGGTCATCCAGTGCAATAAACAGGGCAGTGTCCTGTTCAGGCACTTTGCCGCGTACCAATGCCTCTTCGAATGCGGGCTTGAATTCGCCACCTTTCTCAGGCGCTTGAGTGGGCAGCAGGGTGCTTAAGAAAGTGGGGGCGCTTTCGCCCGCAGCGAGGATGTCCGCGACACTTTTACCAAGCTCTGTGATCGGGCCGCCATGGCCTGCTTTGCCACTGCTGCAAAAGCTGTCCAGGTTGACCTTACGCATCCATTGAGTCTGCTGAGTCGCACTGCTGCGCATCAGTTCGCACATACGCCAGGTCCATTGGACGGGCGAGTAAGCGATCCGCAGCTGATTGCGACGGGGATAGAGCAGGTATGGGTGCGTTTCGCCGGGGTTGTTGCGCACATCCTTATTCAGTTGACCATCAGCCCATTTGTGGCGCGTGAACTGGTGACCTTTGACTTCGTATTCATGGAAAGTCTTGGCGACGCTGTCCCACACATATAGCCAGCCATCGCGCAGTTGGCGAAGGGTGTAACTGCGGGTTTTCAGTTCAGTCGGCTTGCCTGTCCAGTCCTTGGGAAGAGGGTTAGGACCCTGATTTGTGCCTTTTTTCGGTGATTCGTCCACCGCATAACGCACAGGAAATATGGCGACTTCACCGGCCATCAATGAGCACTGCCCCGAGCCCATTTGTGCATTGGTAAATGCCTGGTTTCGGTTGGCCTGTTTGAGTTGAGCTTCGGTCGCGGGCTGAGTCATCACACTTCCTTGTTTATTTCGATGTCCAGGCAATCGTTATCCATCTGCTGGATACGTATTTCCGGTGCGAGTCTGGGGGCCTCGGGGGTACGGGCCAACCAATCCTGATAAGGCCCTTTAGGGCTTTCGCTGAATCCTGCGCCCCACCGCAGGCTGTATTCGACCCAGATAGCGAGACTACGTTCGCTCGATAGTCCCCAGGCTTGAGCTTCGTCCAACCGTTGAGAAAACCACTCGGTACGAATGCTTTTATCCAGAGTTGATAGATGTCGAGGATGATACTGCTCAAAATTATCGTGCAGTCGCTCGATGAACTGCCAGCGTGCGGCCTGAGCGAGGGCGTCCAATTGTGGCTGACCCAATAGGGCGTAGTTATCCTTCCACGATGTCGGAGATTTACGCTGAAAGCTTACCCATTGAGCGGAGGAGGTCGTCTCCCAGGAATGCAGTTCTTCGGGCATTGACCACGATTCAATCGGGCCAAGTATCGCATCCAGGTGTTCGCCCTGATAACTGCCGAGCCAATGCCGTGTGACCAGCGGGTCGGCGAAGCGCAGCATGCCATTGCCCCCCAGTACATCGGATGGAGCGATGAACTGTCTCAAATGATCAGCGACGATACTAATGGGCGCGCGGCTGAAGATCAGACTTGCGTCTATCTGCTGGTCAGCATTTTGGTACGTCCGGGTCAGTAGGCTTGTTGAGCCCGAGGGCTTGACCAAAATTGGCCCCAAATCCTTCAACTCAGCCCACCGCGTCCCCAAGTACAAAGGCTCGATCTCCAGCGGTTCGCCGAGCTGGTACAGACTTGGGATAGCATCAGGACGCAGGACACCGTCGATCAGCAAAAAATTGGCGTTCGACGGGTAACTCATTTGGCAGCGTCCTTCGCAGCTTGCGCGGCAGCTTTCTCGCAAATTTCACAGCGCGGCGTACGACGCATCAGCGCCTGCCGCTGCGCCGGCACCAGCAACTGCCCGGCCTTATCCGCATCCGCCTGCTTCAACGGCCCCGGCAACAACGGCGCCGCTCCCGTGCCGCTGCCCGGGCCGCCGCCGGAGTTGATGTTGATCACCGGCCCGCTCATGGTTACGCCGCCGGCATCGATCTTGATGAAGCTGCCACCGCCGATCAGCGTGAGTTCGGCGCCGGCCTCCAGCACCACTTTCATGCCGCTGCTCAGGTGAATTTCCTGCCCGGCATCAATGAACTGCCCGGTGCCAATCTTGACGTGCTGATTCACCCCCACCGTCAAGTGATCATTGGCCTGCGCTTCAACCTTGCGGTGCTCAAAAACCGTGTGGTGTTCTTCGGCCTTGAATTCCGTGTAGCTGTTCTTTTCGACCGTATCGTGACGCTCGTTGCCGACCCGGATCTTCTGGTCGTGCTCGATGTTTTCATCCCAATCACGCTGGGCATGCAGGTAGATCTGTTCCTGACCTTTCTTGTCTTCGATGCGCAGCTCGTTGTAACCGCCACCGCCCATCGAGCTCAGGGTTTTGAAGGTACTGCGGGTCTTGTTCGCCGGCAGCGCATAGGGGACGGTGTTTTCCTTGTGGTACAGGCAGCCGCTGATCAGTGGTTGATCGGGGTCGCCTTCGAGGAAGGTCACCAGCACTTCCATGCCGATGCGCGGGATGGCGATGCCGCCGTATTGGGCGCCGGCCCAGGCGCTGGAGACGCGGAGCCAGCAGCTGGTTTTGTCGTCGGCCTGGCCTTCGCGGTCCCAGTGGAACTGGACTTTGACGCGGCCGTACTGGTCGCAGTGGATCTCTTCACCTTTGGGGCCGGTGACCACGGCGCTCTGGCTGCCGAGGATGCGCGGTTTCGGGTGGCGCAGGGGCGGGCGGTTGGGTACGTCCCACGGGGTCGCCTGGAAGCGGTTGCGGTAGCCTTGGTGGAAATCGTCTTTCAGCGCGGTGGTGTCGCTGGTCACCGATTCTTCGAGGACTTGCGGCTGTTTGCCTTCGTGCAGCACTTCGGTGAGCAGCCAGAGGTCGTTCCATTTGGCTTTCGGGTGTTGGGCCAGCGCGAGGAAGTGGCCGCTGACCAGTAACGGTTGATCGCTTTTGCCTTCGGCCAATTGAAAGTCGCTGCGGTGGCGTTCGAGGGCGCGTTTGGCCAGGTGTTTGCCGCGCTCGCGGTCGACGAATCGGCCCGGGTAGTCGTAGTCCTCGAGGTCGGGCAGGGCGTCGCCACGGTTTTCGCTTTCGAGGGTGATCCGTGGTTTTTCGAAGTCGTAGTCGCGGCGGGTGGTGCGGCTGGTGCGGGTTTCCAGGCGCAGGTCGAAGCGCTTGATCACCGGGTCGCTGGCGACCATGCCGGAGTCTTGCTGATAGGCCACGGGCTTGAGTTTCGGGAACACCGTCTGGTCATCGCCGAAGATCAGTTTGTGCGCCGTGGCGCTGTGCTGGAAGTGGTAGTGAATGCCTTCTTCCTCGCACAGACGCTGGATGAAATGCAGGTCCGACTCGTCGTACTGCACGCAATAAATGCGTTCGGGGTAGACCGAGCCCGTCTGGAAGGCGTAGGCGTTGCTCTGGATGCCGTGCTCTTCGAGGACCATGCCGATGATCTTCGGCACGCTGAGGTTCTGGAAGATGCGCTGGTTGATGCGGTGCGCGAGGTACGCCAGTTGCGGGCGCAGGGTCACTGAATAACGGGTCAGGCGTTTGCCCGAATCACCTTGCGCGGCGCGGTAGATCTGGCCGTGGATGCCGCTGCCGTCGGGCGACAGTTGCAGGAAGGCCGGTTTGTGCAGAAGGGTTTCGAGGTCAAGCGACGGCTGCTCACTGACCAGTTCCACCTCGAAGACGAAGGGCTGGCTGATGGCCTCGCGGCCTTGCAGGGTAAACACCTGAAAGTCGGCGGAGAGACCTTCGACGGTCAGGGCAAAGTGGGTTTCATTGGCCGGCGCGAACATCCGTTGTTCCTCGTGCTGTACAGCGGCGCTCGTCGACGGCCGCAAAAGCGGGTCAACGTACGCGAAATTCTGGAGGGGCGTAAACAACATCGACCAGCAGAGCTGGCCGATGTGTGAAGCGATCAGCCGTAATTAAACGACTGGAGCACGCCAGTCATCGGAACCCGAAGTACCGGATACTTCGTGGGTCCAGGTGATTTTGCGGTAGGTGAACTG